>JBAQLX010000502.1:0-2241 GCA_049302315.1 Desulfosporosinus sp. | reverse complement strand
TCTCCCACTTGTAGAAGTGGGAGTCTTACGATTGGATAAAAAGTCTAACTTGGCGGCAGCCTGTTTAATTTCCAGTAATACATGACGTATGCGTCAAGTGTTAGAACGATGCTAGCATGGAGCATTTCCTGCACTTCCTTTGGGTGGAAGCCGCCATTCTACATGAATACAAGGAATCGCAAGGTTTAAGGTATATGAGCGGATGATGCGTAGTAACCGAAGTATTAATTTCGAATAAAAAAGCAGCCGATATGGCTGCTAAGGCAAGTTATTAATTAGTTTTTCTTTTAGGCGTTCTTGCAATTCTTGGGAGAAATTCACGCCAGCCTCATCTCCTAAGACTTTGAGGTATTTTGGTACGGAAACATTAATGCGCATTGTTGTCATATCATTTGCCCTACGGTATTTGTCAAAGTCGATATCTACCCAAGTCACTAGTTCGTTAGCTTCGTGTTCCGGCTCGATGGTAGACGGATCCGGGATTACCCGGCCATCATCTTGTTCCGTAATTCCCCAAAGCCCAATTGCGTCGCGAGCCATGTAGATAGCTTCAGCAATATCTTTTCCCTGAGTATTGATATCTAAATCGGGGACAGTTACAACAAAACCGGTTTTGGCGGGAGTCAGAATAATAGGATATGCCTTAATCATTTTATACACTCCTTTTTAGTTTGCGACGAGGATTATTTTAACCCCCGTCGTTTGATAATCTTTTTTGCTAGTATGTCATCAATTTCTGTTTGCCTTGAAATCGGCTCATTGTGTGTTCCGTTGGTGTAGATTGTGTGGTCATGACCTTCTCGCTTGAGCCACCAACCGTTCTTTTCTAGAAGTTTGACCAGATCCTTTCTTTTCATTTCCTCACCTCTTGATAATATTATACATACTAAGTGTGTATAGTCCAATAGGGTAATGCTCAAATATTTAAATATATTTCTGGAAGATCCAGGAAGTGAAATTTTTAGCATCCCCAACAGAAAACCGGACCAAGGTAAATTTTTGATATCTCAACATCTCAATCCGTAAAGCCGGTAAAGGGTAACGGCTTAATCTTTCGCACTTTAGTTTAATTTTCTATAATGTTTTCTGTACTTATACCGATATTATATATAGATAGATTTTGGCAATAATCACTAATTGCATTAATCACACATGGAGGTGGGTTTATGAGAATCGCTAGTGCAGATGTGGCTATGACCAGTCAGCATAGTTATACAGAAGCAAATGTAAGTGAGGAATCCTTAAAAACATGGGTTGATGAGGGAAACAAGGCTGTTAACCAAATTGACTTATTAAAGCTGGAGGTCGATACGTTCGAAATATCAGATCGAGCAAAATATCTCCAAATGTCGCAGGACGGTAACATAAGCAAGCCCAATGGTGAAGAAGATTCGAATATGGAGCCGAGCGAGTCGGATAAAAGAAAGATTGAGCTCATAGAGAACTTTATCAAATCTCTAACAGGGAAAAAGATTAAATTCATTATTCCCAAAAGTATTAAAATCAAAAATACTATAACAGATCTCAACATTAATAATCAAAATGCTCAAGAAGTTCAGCAATCTCAGCCTCAACACTTTGGATGGGAACTTGTTAATTATAAAAGTGTCACTTATCGCGAATCAGAAAGTACCTATTTTAGTGCACAGGCAGCCATTAAAACGGAAGATGGCAGAGAAATCAATGTAGACCTTCAATTAAACCTGAGCAGAGAATATATTTCGAAGAATGAGATCAATATATTGGCCGGTGATGCATTAAAAGTAGATCCACTGGTTGTCAATTACAGCTCAGCAAGCGCACCTGTTACACCGGAAAAATATCAGTTTGATATTGATGCCAATGGAACAATGGAGCAAATTTCATTTGTCGGTACCGGCAGCGGATTCCTAGCCTTTGACCTTAACAAAGACGGTATCATCAACGATGGAAAAGAACTCTTTGGACCCAACAGTGGAAACGGCTTTTCAGATCTGGCAAATTATGATATGGACAAAAATGGCTGGATTGATGAGAACGATACTATCTATGAAAAACTACAAATTTGGACAAAGGATGCAGAGGGCAACGACCAATTATTTGCACTGGGCGAAAAAGGCATAGGAGCAATCTATTTGGGAAATGTCAGTACGAGCTTTGCCTTAAAGAATTCCAGCAACCAGATGGATGCTCAACTGCAAAGAACTGGTATTTTTGTTAGAGAGAACGGTACGGCAGGAACTGTTCAACATATTGATTTAG
>JBAQLX010000501.1:0-2202 GCA_049302315.1 Desulfosporosinus sp. | reverse complement strand
GCCCTGGCTATGGCTGTACCCACGGAGGATGTTCTTGTAGCCTCAACCGGCGTGATCGGGGTCGAGATGCCGCTTGAGCGAGTCTTAAGCGGCATACGGGCGGCGAGTGCGGAGCTCCTCGGAGATATGGCCAAAGGTATTCGTGAGCCGAAGGAGACTTCAGAGGATGGAGCACATCGGGCAGCACTAGCGATTATGACGACGGATACGACCGTCAAAGAACATGCGTGGGAACTTCCTTGTTCTCAGGGAGGAGTGATCCGTCTGGGAGCGATGGCTAAAGGATCTGGCATGATTCATCCCAATATGGGAACCTTGTTGGGTTTTCTGACGACCGATGCGATTATTCTTTCTTCGGATTTGCAGCGTATCTTGCGTGAAGCGGTCGAGGGAAGTTTCAATATGGTGACCATAGATGGGGACACCAGCACTAATGATATGGTCCTCTTTTTGGCGAATGGGGCCTCCGGAATGACGCTGAGTGGGGAAGATTTGGTTAACTTTGAGAAAATGGTGCAGGCGATGTGCGTCCGGCTGGCTCAAGATATTGCCCGCGATGGGGAGGGGGCCAGCAAGTTTATGGAAGTCACGGTCTCTGGAGCTAAAACAAAGGACGATGCCCGCTTAATTGCCCGGAGTGTTTGTGGTTCCAGTTTAGTTAAAACTGCCCTCTTCGGAGAAGATGCTAATTGGGGTCGGATTTTTACGGCAGCAGGCTATGCCGGAGCGGAGTTTGACCCTGGCCTTGTGGATATCTTAATAGGGGATTTAATTGTCGCCCAAGCGGGAAGAGGGGTAGCGTTTTCGGAAGCAAAGGCCAAGGAAATCCTGGGGTTAAAAGACGTTCATATTAGCTTGAACCTTCACATGGGGGAAGAACAGGCCACTGCCTGGGGGTGTGATCTGACCCACGAGTACGTCACAATTAACGGGAGTTATCGATCTTGATAGGGGAGGTGGTAGAATTGACACCGATGGAACAGGGATTAGGCAAAGCGAGAGTTTTAGTGGAAGCCCTTCCGTATATCCAGAAATTTGCAGGAAAGACCGTCGTAATCAAGTATGGCGGGCACGCCATGATCGATCCAGTCTTGAAAGAATCTGTCATCATGGATGTCCTGCTCTTGCATTCTGTGGGGATTCGGCCCGTAGTAGTTCACGGCGGCGGACCGGAGATCAATGCCATGCTGGAGAAAGTGGGGATCGAAAGCCAATTTATTCGGGGCTTAAGAGTCACTGATGCACAAACCATGGAAATTGCGCAAATGGTTTTGTTAGGGAAGTTGAACACAGAGATGGTATCTCTCCTCAATCGCTTTGGGGGGAAGGGTGTCGGTTTATCCGGGAAAGACGCGCAGCTGCTCATCGCGGTTAAGAAGCCCATGCGGATGGCTAATAGCCAAGGGGAGATGGAAAACGTTGATTTGGGGTATGTTGGAGAAATCCAGAGTGTGACGCCCGATATTTTGAACACCTTATTGGGACACGGATATATCCCTGTTATTTCACCAGTTGCCAGTGGAGAAAACGGGGAAACCTATAATGTGAATGCGGATACGGTTGCGGGAAAAATAGCGGAGGCCCTGCAGGCGGATAAGCTGCTCCTTTTGACAGATGTGCGCGGAATACTGCGCGATGTTACGGATCCGGACTCCCTCATCTCGACGATTTCCCGAGGAGAAGTGGCTGCATTGGCAGAGCAAGGGATTTTAAACGGCGGAATGCTGCCCAAAGTGGAGTGTGCGGTCTCGGCTTTAGAGAGTGGCGTGGGCAGTGTGCATATCCTTGACGGACGGCAAAGCCATGCTATTTTGCTGGAGCTGTTTACAGATGGCGGAATCGGTACGATGTTCAAAGGCGATGGCTAATCGCCACTCGCCAGAAGTCTTAGTCGAGGATCGTGATTCGAAGTTCGAGATTCGAGATCCGGAATTTAAAGTCTGAGGTACAGATTCAAGGATCGAAATCTGAGATCCGGGATATAAGGCGAGATTCTAGGTTTAAGGTTAGGTTTATGGTTTAAGGTTTATGGTTAGAGATTAGAGATTAGAGATTAGAGGTTAGAGGTTAGAGATTGATTCGAACATCGAATATCGAACTTCGAACATCGAGTAGGGGGGATGGAAAATTTGAAACAATTAGAAGGTTTAACAAGCGAGGTAATTATCGAGCGGGGGAAAAATGTAGTCATGAATACCTATG
>JBAQLX010000500.1:0-1938 GCA_049302315.1 Desulfosporosinus sp. | reverse complement strand
ACTGAAAACAACGCAAATGCCTCTATCTTGATCCAAAAAATGAGTTAGTGACATGAATTTGTACGTATCTTCATTTCGAAGATACGTACAAAAAATTACAATCTCTTCTAAATTTGAAATTATTACGGCCAATATATCTTCACAAGGGGATAAATAGGGGGATGGATTATGTGCGCCAATTCAATCTACGGCTATAATGCAATTATCAGAGAATATGCTAACTACCCAGCGAACCTGCCGCTATTATTTGACGGTGACCACGGGTGGGCGGCGGCTAGTGTATACGATGTTCTTACTGATCAACCCCTAATGTTGGTTTTAAACAAAAGACGTTTCGAAGCCTGGCACGAAAAAAGCAGTATTCCGGCAGCTATTCTGGGGGCGCCTTTTGTCCACTATCGAAAATTAAAGCAAATTGAGAAGGATAGAGCTGCTAACGGTACAGTAGCCTTTCCGTCCCATTCCACTGATCTAATGGACGCGGTATTCGATATAGATGAGTATTGTATGCTGCTGAAAAGTCTTCCGATCGAGTTTCAGCCGGTAACGATATGTTTACATGCTGATGATTTAGCCAGAAAGAAGGACTTAATATATAAGAAATACGGGTTTAATATTGTAACTGCCGGGCCAAAGTACGTGCCGGGATTTGAATTTGTCCAAAAATTTTATGAAATCCTGAGAAGTCACAAATATGCAACGTCTAATGAAGTGGGCTCATATTCTTTTTATGCTGTAGAAATGGGTATCCCCTTTTTCATCTTGGGGGAGCCGGCGGTCATAGAAAATAGTGGAGATATAACTTTGCCCGCTAAATATAGTATTTTAGATTACCCAATGGGTGTTTTTGCCGCAGCGATGTTCCCGGGTCCTACGCAAGTCATTAGTGAGGAGCAAAAGAAGTTTGTTGAAGAGGAACTTGGCGTCCATGACTGTCTGTCTGGTATAGAACTAAGGCAATTGTTGTTGGAAACCAATAATCGGACAATTAAAGTGTATCAGGAATTTTTAGAGACTGGACAGGGTGGGGTTGAGGATAAGATTTCTACTTGTCGGAAACTGGTTTATTATTTCCAGGATTCAGGAGAAAAGGACAAACTACTGGAGTATATTTTAAAAACCTTTGAATATGCCATTCCAAGGGCTGAGTTTTGTTGTCACTTAGGTTATTATTTTCTCGATCTCGGCCAATATGAACAGGCGGTTTTTTGGTATAAATTAGCTACTCAGTTGGAAGAGCCTATGGATAGCTTGATGACGTATAGATTGAATATTCAGTTGTGTGTTTGCTATGATCGTTTAGGCAAGCATGAGTTGGCCTATGAGCATAATAAGATTGCTGGAAATGCTCTTCCAGGAGATAGCCAGGTTATGCACAACAAGGAATATTTGGAACGGATGTTGGGAATAGGATCTCCCGAAAAGAAAGAAATTGGTCAAGAGAAGTGAATGGCATTATAAAGCAAATTGTACGTTGTGGACATGTATGTATACAACGAGAGAACCCGCATTTAAATGTGCGGGTTCTCTGTTTTGAAAGTAAACATAAGCGCACACACGAGGAAATGGAAGCATAGTGTATAATAATCCCTCCGCCTTAAGGTGGGGAACTCAAGCCGGCTAAGAGGGGAACGAAAGATCGAATGTTCAATAACAAATCAATATTGATTACCGGCGGAACAGGTTCATTCGGAAAACAGTATGTAGAAACCATTTTGGAACGCTATAAACCAAAAAAAGTCATTATATACTCGCGAGGAGAGCTTAAACAATTCGAAATGCAACAAAAGTTTAACGCTTCGGAAATGCGCTATTTTATTGGGGATGTCAGAGACGCGGAACGACTCAGTCAAGCAATGCGGGGAGTAGATTATGTTATCCATGCAGCTGCATTGAAACAAGTTCCGGCGGCTGAATATAATCCAATGGAGTGCGTAA
>JBAQLX010000499.1:0-2274 GCA_049302315.1 Desulfosporosinus sp. | reverse complement strand
GGACTCTTGGCTAGCGGAAATACTTCAGGCATAAGAAGGTTACGGTGGTAGGATTAGCCTCTCAGGCTGGTTTACTGAAGGGATATAAGGCGGATCAAGAGAGGGAATGCTTGCTGGCCTCTGCGCTGGGGAGGTTGACGCTGTATTAGGATTATTCCATCAATGAGGAGCTATTTCATTGGCAATCCCAGAGTCGAACAACTGAGGAATCGATCACTGGGCAGAGGTATATCAATCAATCGGTTCATGGTGGAAATGTCTTGTTTTTTGTGAGAGAGTACAAAAAGGAGGCAACCTTGGCCTCGCCTTTTACCTGTCTCGGATTTGCTGACTTACAGAGTCACTATGGTTCTGCGCCGATCAGTATTGTTTGGAAGATGAAGGAGAGGTTGCCGGGGTTTGTGCTGAAGAAGACGGTGAAGGTTTAATTGAATTACGCCCTTATTCTCAAATTATTATTTATCAATATTTAGAGGAAAAACTTGGTTAATGAAGAATCCTTGTTGTATTGACAGTAATTGTGAGAGGTGGGGGATCGTGGCTACTAAAGAGAATATAGAGGAAAGCGCGATAAATCTTCTAAGAGGTATGTTAGGGAGTGAGGCAAGCTTTCGGAATGGTCAGTGGGAAGCCATCGAATCTATAGTAATCCACAAAAGGCGTACTTTGGTTGTTCAACGAACAGGATGGGGCAAAAGTGTTATCTACTTTATAGCTTCTAAACTACTTCGAAGTCAAAGGTTAGGTTTTACAATTATAGTGAGCCCTCTCTTATCATTAATGCGTAATCAAATTGAAGCGGCAGAACGTATAGGCATCAAAGCAGCCACAATTAACAGCTCCAATGAGGAGGAATGGCCTCAAATCGAAGCTGAATTAAGTGAAGGATTACTTGACATTATTATAATTTCACCCGAAAGACTTGCTAATCAAAGGTTTGTAGACATGTTTTCCAGTATCCGCGAGGCCATAGGTATGTTAGTTGTCGATGAAGCTCACTGCATCTCAGACTGGGGCCATGATTTTAGGCCAGATTATCGCAGAATCGTCGAAATTGTGAAACTGATGCCCCCTAATATTCCAATCTTGGCCACAACCGCTACGGCTAATTCTCGAGTTGTGGACGATATTTCCGAACAGCTTGGCCTTAATCTTTTAGTTCTGAGAGGAGCGTTAGCGCGTGACTCGATTAAGTTACAAGTTATTCAGCTTGCGCATCAAGCAGAAAGATTGGCATGGCTGGCAGAATACCTTTCTGATTTACCAGGTTCAGGTATTATATACTG
This sequence comes from Desulfosporosinus sp., assembly GCA_049302315.1. Taxonomy (GTDB): domain Bacteria; phylum Bacillota; class Desulfitobacteriia; order Desulfitobacteriales; family Desulfitobacteriaceae; genus Desulfosporosinus. The sequence goes on along the minus strand of JBAQLX010000499.1, from coordinate 988 downwards.
TTTAACAGTAGCTGACTGTCGCCGAGTAGCTCAGTGGCTTAGGATAAAACATTACGATGTTGCAGAGTATACAGGAAAAATTGATAATGCCACAAGGGAAATACTGGAACAGAGACTCTTGAAAAATGAAATAAAAGCATTAGTTGCTACGGTCGCTTTAGGTATGGGTTTTGATAAGCCGGATTTGAGCTTTGTAATTCATTTTCAAAGACCTTCTTCGGTGATAGCTTACTATCAACAGATCGGACGCGCGGGTAGAGCACTAGATACAGCATATGCTATACTGTTAACGGGTAGTGAAGATGATGAAATAGGGGAATACTTTATTAATTCTGCATTTCCCACTTCTAGTGAAATGGTTCGGGTTGTCAACTTGATTGAGGAATCTGAGCGTGGACTTACGATAAACGAAATACTCAGGTACGCCAATTTGAGTAAAGGACGAGTCGAGAGATGTGTCAAGATTTTAGAGATTGACGGAATCGTAGCCAGAAACAAGAGTACCTATTATAGAACGGTTAATCCATGGAACCCGGATCTCTTGCGCTTTGAAAAGGTTACTACCTTGCGACGCCAGGAAATGGCGATCATGAGGGAATTTACCCAAACTAAACAATGTTTTATGGAGTATATATCCAAGGAACTGGACGACCCATATGCAAACGAATGCTCTCGCTGTGCTAACTGTACGGGTGAAGGTTTGTCTACATCTGTTGAGCCTACTATTGTGAGGGAGGCGATTACCTTTTTGCGCAGAGATTTTCTGGAAATTGAACCCAGGAAGCAGTGGCCTCCCGGTGGATTCGGCGACAAAAAGGGACGAATCCCCGATGATGTACGTAATGAATCTGGGCGTGTCCTTTGTATATACAGAGACGCGGGATGGGGTCGTCTTGTAGCTCGTAATAAATTTACAGACGGTTACTTTAGTGATGAATTGGTCGATGCAGCTGCAGAGCTTATTAATGTATGGCAACCTAATCCCTAT
>JBAQLX010000498.1:0-2457 GCA_049302315.1 Desulfosporosinus sp. | reverse complement strand
TAAAAGATTAAGGGCTATAGCAAAGATATTTAGGAGGATTTTCTGAGAATTGCAGGTGTTAGGTACCGAGTGTTTTCTCGCAAACCGTTTTGCCAAAGGCGCCAATATGTGGTTTTCCTATAGTTAATGTATGCCAAGTCCTTGATGCGTATTATCATATATGATAACATAATTGTGAGATCGAGCATATACTAGGAATAGTCTAGAAGAGTATAGGTGGGAACCCAACTTCATCAGGTGGGTGTTTTGTGATAACATCTACCAATTTTTCTTCTTGTTCTTGTGTCAAGAATCTCGGTATACCAGGGCTGTATTTTCGTTCAATTAATCCATTTATTCCACCAACTTTATACTTTTTAATATAAATTGAGACAGTGTGGGTATCAATCTTTAATAAATTCGCTATTTCGTAATGTTTATATCCCTCAAGATGATATAACATAGAACCGCTGAGATAATCGCTTGCTGGTCGTATCCTTAAGAGCCAATAGTATACTATCGTATTCGGTTTGATTGAAAACTTTATTTTTCATGCTCAGAACACTCCTTTGAGATAAATAGACCTCTGAGCGCCATTTTATTTTATGGAAAGTTGTTTGTCCGGCAAATCTCTAAACATATATCACTCGATGAGCAAAAGTCCCATATCAACCTAAATGACCGGCCAATTTACATTAGATTACATGATCAATCTGTATGTTATTAATCGGAACTTATATAATAAGCCCATTTGTCACCAAAAAACGTATTTCGCATATGATTCAATACCTACAAGCCGCTTTAGTAAACAAGGTGAAGATAATTGTATTAACCAGATCTGTGGAGGATTTCCAAGGAAAGAATGTGACATCTTTACGAGAGAACTTGGATATTTTACAGAGTGCAGGGATAAAACTGGTATATAGATCTAACATTCATCAAAAATTTGCGATTATTGACTAAAAGTTAGTATGATACGGGAGCATTAATCTGTTAAGTTATGGCAATGCAGAGGAAAGTATTATGAGGCTTGAAAGTCCTAACATAGCGAATGAACTGATAAAAAGTTTAGACTAAATCAAGCGGATGGCATGAAAATGAACAGTATTCAGATACATCAATTATAAAAAAGGATAGCAAATTGTCATTCATATTTATTTTAGGTATACTGGTAATAAGAGGTGATAATTTTGAAAACAAAGATTTGTAAGGTCACCAAGAATTCCAGGGTTATATCCAGTGTTGGTGCATCGATGGCATTCGAAGGATTAAAACCAAGTGCGCATGCACAGAAGATAGGAAAACAATATCTTGAAGGTGAAATTGGCAGCGATGAAGCTATAGCGAGAATCAAACAAAAGCACGCATTAAAGTTTGGTAGATTATGATGACGAGTATTTTCTCAACGTACGATCCGACAGAAGAAAGGGACTCGATTTATTACTATAAAGGTACAAAAGTTTTAAAAAATAAAGAAAATATTCGGGATGCAAAAGCTTTAGCCGAATACGAAGCAGATATAACTATGATTCGGCAATACGAGCTTGAAACCAATCAGCTCGTTAAAGGGAAATTTGGAGTAACACATCTAAAACGGATACACAAATATATTTTTCAGGATATCTATTTATTTGCCGGAAAGTTCAGAGTTGAAAATATACAAAAGGGTTCAACACTATTTTGTGATAGTCAGTTTATTGAGGAGAATTTAATAGTAATCTTTAATAAGCTTGGAACTGAAAATTACCTTAGAGGCTTAAAGCTAGAGGAATTTTCGCAAAGAGCAGCTTATTATCTGTCGGAGCTTAATATGGTACATCCATTTCGAGAAGGAAATGGCCGTTGTATAAGAGAATTTATTCGACAACTTGCATTATTTTGTGGATATATTATCAACTGGGCATTAATTGACCCTGAAAGATTATTACAGGATACTATAATCTCTGTAAATAAAGATATTAAGCAGCTTACTCAATGTATTTTTCTGGTAATAGAGAATGAATAAGAGATATGTTCAAGCATCCATATATAATGGGGTATATATCCGCAGGGGCAGTACCATGAAATTGCACTCCCTGTTGTTAATTGGCAGGGGGAATCGTTATTTTGTATCAATTATTGAGTAATTAGACACAAAATCACTCAGAAATTGATACAATTAAAAGTCCAGTAATACTGGGCTTTCTGGCTTTTATGGGGCAAATTCGCTGGTTGAAAACAGCTGATGAAAAGGAAATGCACACATCAGAGTGAACCAACTTGCAAAAGGGGGTTATTCTTATAAAAAAAATATTGCTGTTCGCATTAGTTTTTACGCTGTGTGTTTCACTCAGCGGCTGTATAAGCAGCCCTTGTATATACAGAGACGCGGGATGGGGTCGTCTTGTAGCTCGTAATAAATTTACAGACGGTTACTTTAGTGATGAATTGGTCGATGCAGCTGCAGAGCTTATTAATGTATGGCAACCTAATCCCTAT
>JBAQLX010000497.1:0-4505 GCA_049302315.1 Desulfosporosinus sp. | reverse complement strand
CTATAAGGGAGATGATTGCCGCAAATTCAAACCAAAAATCAGCTCCACCGATAGCGTGCCGGATTCGGATATTGATCTTCTTTCAAAAATGCATAAGGCTATCACAATCATCCAGTTCAAACTCGAGTATAAAATTGCCTTAAACCACCCCGAATACGATCTCTTTGAGCGGTTGCTTTTGGATAAAATCAATTATGAGGAACACACCATCAAGGTCGGAGACGTAGTATACAAACTAAATATCCAAACCTTTCCGACCATCGACCCAAAAGAACCCTGGAAGCTGACCGCAGAAGAAAAATCGGTTATCAACAAGCTCCGGTATTCATTCCTGAAGAGTGAAAAGCTCCAAAAACATATCAGGTTCATGTTCGCCAAAGGCAGCATGTATCTAAAATACAACTCCAACCTTTTGTTCCATGCATCCATTCCCATGAATCCGGACGGGACCTTTAAGAAATTAAAATTAAACGGTGAGGAAGACTCAGGCATGGCTCTGCTGGACAAGATGGAGCAAAGGGTCCGGGAAGCTTATTTCGGCAGGGAAACCAAGGACAACTCTACAGATTTTTTTTGGTACCTATGGTGCCATCAGGATTCTCCGCTATTCGGCAAGGACAAGATGGCAACCTTGGAAAGGTATTTCATTGATGATAAAACTCCACACAAGGAACGCTTTACCCCCTATTTTACTTTGGTCAATGATGAAAAGACTGCAAAGATGATCCTTGAGGAGTTTGGACTTGATCCAGAGAAGGGACATATCATTAATGGACATGTCCCGGTAAAGACTGGCAAAGGGGAAAACCCCATAAAAGCCAACGGTAAACTACTGGTCATTGACGGCGGATTTGCGAAAGCCTATCAAAGCCAAACAGGGATCGCCGGATATACTCTGATCCATAATTCCTACGGTCTGCAGCTGGCAAGCCATCAGCCTTTCGAATCCGTGGAAAAAGCGGTAAACGACGGAATCGATATCCGCTCAACAGTAAGCGTAGTTGAGAAGGTTGTTGAACGTAAGAAGATAGCTGATACCGATAATGGCCAGAAGCTGAAAAAACAGATCTATTATCTGGAGATGCTTTTAAGCGCTTTCCGTAAAGGTGTTATCAAAGAAAAATTCTAACAAAAACTTGAACATACAAATAGGCCTCAATGGCGAAAGCCTCTCTGGGGCTGTTTTCTATTACTTGATGTTCAATAACCACCCGCCCCTCATAGTCTATAACGAGAATAAACGACTCTATTATGCGGGATTGAAAAGTACGACTAGGACGAGGAACTGTTGGACTTGTATGAATTTATTAATACCAAGTTGAAGAGACATGGGAAAAAGCAATGGCTCTCGCAAATTAGGAAGAAAAATTTTGGGTTATCTTCATTATTAAAAGGATTCGGATGATTTTTGACGAATTAAACACTTTAAGCTATTTGTTGGCACTAAGTTGGATAGGGTGAGAATTCATGCGTTTGGTAAACACACGTTATGTAGTGGAAGGATCAGTCTTAGCGCGTCCTGTGATAAACTCTTCCGGTAGGGTTATATTACAGGCAGGGGTTAGCCTGACGGCTTCTTATATTAGACGTTTAATGGACATGGGCTATGATGTGCTGTTTATACAGGATGACCGACTAGAAGACGTTGAATGGCATATATCCATTACTGATCAAACTCGTGAAGTGGCGTATAAGACCATAGAAAACGTTAGTAAGTATATTGAGAGCGGCAATGAAAGTTCATTAAATGTGAGTCGCGTCGGAGAGACGATTCAGCAAATGCTCAACGATCTGTTATCCAGTGCCGATATTCTGGGTAACTTGACGGAAATTCAGGGGTATGATGACTATACTTTTCATCATTCTATCAATGCAACCATTGTCGGGCTTGTATTGGGCATTGGATCAGGGTATTCCAAGCGTAAGTTGCTTGAATTTGGTATGGGTATGCTCATGCATGATATCGGGAAAATTAAGGTCCCAGAGAGCATTCTAAACAAGAAAACACCGTTATTGGAAGAGGAATTTAATGAGATCAAGCGGCATTCGGCAAACGGGTTTGACATTCTGCGCAAGAATAAGGATTTAAGTATACTTTCCGCCCATGTTGCCTTTCAACACCACGAAAGATGGGATGGGTCCGGTTATCCGAGAGGGCTTAAAGGAAGCGAAATTCATGAGTACGGAAAGCTGGCGGCGATTGCTGATGTATATGAAGCCCTGAGCAGTAAGCGTGTTTATAGGAATGCCCTCGAACCTAATGAGGTTTACGAGTATATTATCTCTCAAGCTAATACACAGTTTGATCATCAGGCTTTAGAGGTCTTTAAAAAACATGTTGCCGTCTACCCTTCCGGTTCGGGAATTCTTTTGAGTAATATGCAAAGAGGAAATGTTGTGAAACAAAACCCCGCTTTTCCCAATCGCCCTTTAGTAAGGGTATTCTACGAGAATGAAGAACCTCTAACTGCCCCAATTGATTATAATCTGGTTGATCATCCCTCTCTCATGATCGTTGCAGTCGATAATCGCTAATATCGATAAATAATAGGCTTTCAAACTGATAGGCCTATTAATATATCCGTTTAGGATTTTTTCAAAAGTGATTTGAATTCTTCGATTTGCTGGACGGGGCGCTGACAAGTAAAATTTTGACAAAGATAGGCTGTAACATGACTTGGATTAATAGGGTAATCCTTAGTCCAGGGAATAATGTCAGGAAGGCTTCCTTCCTGATAAAGAACTGAAGAGTAAGGACGAAACTCGGCAAAGAAAATTTGACGCATTTCAGGAAGTTCTCCGTTTTCGAGCGAGCCTGCAAGAATTAATTCCTGACTTGGATGAAGAGCAAACTGTAAGGCTTGGAGAAAGGCTGTATATCCTGAGGGATGTTCCTCAAGAACGGGGCGAAAAGAGAAAAGTTGTTGTTCGGCTTTCTTTTCCCAGTGTTCATCGCCGATAAGGCGCGCTAGCCGCAGAAGGTTGAGCGCAGTGATCGAGTTGCCGGAAGGGAGGGCTCCGTCATAACTTTCTTTAGGACGGAAGAGAAGCTCTTCGGCATCAGATCCGGTAAGAAAGTACCCTCCGTCTTTTTCATCCATAAAGAGCCGGTCCAGTTCCTCTTGGAGGCGGAGTGCGGTTTTTAGATATTGAGGTTGACCACTTGCGGAGTAAAGTTCCAGGAGCCCCCAAATGAAAAAGGCATAATCGTCCAAGTACCCAGGGTAGGCTGCATCCCCTTCGCGGTAACGGGCCAGGAGCCGACCATCATTACCCACAAGGTGGCTGAGGACGAAATCTGCGGCCTTGGCTGCGGCTTCCAGATAGGGGCCTTTTCCGAGAACTTGTGCTCCTTTCGCCAAGGCAGCGATCATAAGTCCGTTCCAGGCTGTTAAAATTTTATCGTCCTTATGAGGGCGGATTCGTTTCTCTCGTGCGGCAAATAGGCTTTGGCGGGCAATTTCCAAGGAACTCAAAACCTCATCCTTGGTCTGGGCATTGTCTTGGGCGATTTTAGCTAAAGCTCCAAGTAATAAATTGGGGTTATTTTTTCCTTCAAAGTTACCATCAGAGGAGATATCATAAACAGCGCAGTACTTTGCGGCTGTTTCCTTGCCCAGTACGGCTTCAATTTCTTCAGGAGTCCAAACATGGAATTTTCCTTCGACTCCTTCAGCGTCGGCATCTTCCGCGGAGTAAAAACCACCTTCTGGAGAGGTCATGTCTCGAAGGACATAGGTGAAAATTTCTCGCGCTTTTTGAGCATCCTCTTGACGGTGCTCGAACTGATAGTTTTCCAGGTAGGCAAAGGAGAGCAGGGCATTATCATAGAGCATTTTTTCGAAGTGAGGGATTAACCACTTTTCGTCCGTACTGTACCTCGCAAACCCGAACCCGATATGATCATAGATTCCCCCCAGGGCCATTCCATCAAGGGTTTTACGGACCATTTCCAGGGCTTTATCATGCGGGTGGTCCACTGCATAGCGAAGGAGAAAGGTTAGGGTATGGGGCGTAGGAAATTTTGGAGCACGGCCGAATCCTCCGTAACGGGCATCAAAGCTGCGGGTCAAGTCAGCATATGCTTTTTTGATAATTTGTTCCCCCCATGTTTGAATGGCTTCGGAAGCGGAACCCTTGCCGTTTTGCAGCATATCAGCACTAGCCAAAGGGGAGGATTGGATCGTAGCTTTATTTGTACCGGTGCGTCCGGAATGAACAGCAGAAACTATTTTTTCGGCGGACTCCCGCAATTTACCTTCGCTTGTGTTCCAGAGAGTCCCCACTTGTTCCAAAAGCTCCATAAGCCCTGGACGTCCATAATGCTGCGTTTTCGGAAAGTAAGTTCCAGCGAAAAAAGGCTTTTTCGCTGGGGTCATCATGATAGTGAGCGGCCAACCGCCTGATCCGGTAAGGGCCTGACAGAATTCCATGTACAGATGGTCTACATCAGGGCGTTCTTCACGGTCAACCTTAATGGAGATAAAGTAGCGATTAAGTACTGC
>JBAQLX010000496.1:0-3099 GCA_049302315.1 Desulfosporosinus sp. | reverse complement strand
GGCTAATTTCTAGCCTTGTTCTGCAGCATTAAGAATTTCTTCTAGTTTGAACGGATCTCCTCTGCAAAGTCGGAACATTACATAAAACTCATTTATTCCGTTCCTGTAACACGTTTCAAGATAAGATTTGATATTGGCATAGAATGATGCTGTTTTAACATTTTGAAACTGCCCGGATATCTTCATCTTTGATTTGGCACCTCGGAGGCTTCTTTCCGATAAGTTATTCGTGAAAGGGAGCGAAAAGTTCACTACCCATGCAAGGTATTCATTCTTGAAGTCTAATATCCGCAGTATCAGTGTTTTTTCATCCTTGGCATAATACCTCGAGTTCGCTTCCTCATTTTCTCTATAGGCATCAATCATTATGCTGTTAAATTCTCCGAAGAACCTTGAAAGCACCTCTGGAGTGAATTCTGACACGCCATTGATTAGCAACTCTTCTCTTTGCCTGTTGGTGTCAGTAAGCAGCCTTGCCAGTTCCTCCGCCCATTTGTGTCCGAGATTGTCTTGAACTTTTTTCAGATCTCTCAGCAGATGCTCATTGCACTCGGCATTACCGTACGAGTAGTCTTTATTATAATTCACCTTATTGTGATCGTGAACCACCGTGGTGGTGGGAGGGAGCAGTTTCAGGATGTTGTCCCTGTCCAATCCTTCTTTATCCTTGTGCATGTGAGCCTTGTATAAGGCGAGTTTCTCCGTCCCGTAAAACTTCAGGCAGGCTCTCTGTGTGTTAATCATAATGACTGTGTCATCCCAGGAGACGACATCCTGTTTCAGTATTTCCTTCCTGATATCTTCGCAGAAATCCCAAGCATTCTGTGAGGCTCTCTGCTGTAGTTTGCACAGATACCCCTCCGAAAGCTGTATCTCGCCTTCCGTGAACCCATATGTCATCTTGCGAACCTTGTTCAGGGACACATTACCTTGGTTCATGAGCGTCAAGGCCATTGCTTGAACCTGAACGCCGTACTGGTTTTCTTCCTTCAGATCCGCAGGTATCCTCTCGTGGACTTCTTTTCCGCACTGACGGCAGCGTTGTACCCGGAACCCGTGCCGCGTTTTTGTAACAACTACTTTGTAATCAAGGCAGTCCTTTTCAATCACTTCACCCGTATCTTCAAGGTCTTTACATTGGCATTTCGGGCATTCTTCAGGGACATGCTCCACATAGGTATCGACTTCGGAGTCTGGAAAGCGTTCTAATTTCTTCTTGGCATGCCCGAACTGACCGCCGATTTTCTTGCCCGTCTTTTTGCGGCTGTTAGGGATCACCTTTTTCTTATTTATCGGCGTGCTGCTTGTAGAAAGCCCACTGTTCGTCCCGTTAATATTCAAAAGAGCCTTCAGTCGATCCCCCTCTTTTGTCAGGTCGATGATCAGGACATCTTTTGCCGAATTATGCTCAGCAAGTTCCTGCTTTTGCATCTCCAGTGTCGTGTTCCTGTTTGTAATCAGGTTGTAGCTATATTGTAGCGAACGAAGTTCTGCCGCCAGTTTTTCATTTCGCTGGAATAACTGCGCGTAATCCTTGTAGAAGGCTTTTTCATAGTTCGTACCCAAAATAGCTACCTCCTTTACTATCTTAAATTTCAGAAAGGATTTAATAGCACAAAGCTTGTAGCCCTTTCAGTGTGACTATTGTGCATCATTGACAAAGCTTTGACCGGTAGTCGGCATCCAGTGGGTAAAGGTATATGTCCTTCACCGGCAAGATGGCATTATGATGGCCTCCGTCACGGCCACGTCCTGTTGTGCTGCCAACGCGTATCCAGTTGGCGGCCCGATAACAAACTCCGCGAAAACGGGAATTTTCTACGAATGTTTCCAAACAACAGACAGGGTGTCCATACTTGAACTGCCAGTCTCTCGCAATCCTATGTGCAATCAGCGACAATATGTGGCTTGCCAAGTGTTCAACCTTTACCCATTCAAATATCAGAAACCGTTGATTATTCGTCATCAGGCTGAGCCTCCGTATCCTCTGGTTTTTATCCCATCCGATGAAACGATCTCGTTCCCGGCACGACCATGCCACAGATCCGAACAATAGGCAGGATAACGGTTTCCCATCTTGACTGCATACCATGTACTTCATGTTCTCGCCAATTGTCCGATCATAACCGAGATAGTGGTGTTGGTCTATGTAGGATTTGAACAATGCAAGTTCTTTGCCTGAATCCAGTCTGCTTATATGTAAAGGGCGAAGCTGTGAAAGCTTTGTATTGATTGGTGTTGTGTCATACTCAAAATGTCTTACTATATCGGCGCTGCCGTGCGACCTTGACGGTTTTTGTGTAGCAGGAAGCTTTATCTTGCCCGCTTTATCGAGTTCCCGCAGCATGTCCCTGCATGATATGTCCTTTAATCCCCCGTTCGGGTTCTGCCAGTTCCATAACCGACATATGTGCTGTGATATCCTTGTCCGGTTCCATTCAGGATTTTCGGCGATGATGCTCCTGATCTGTTCAATCTTATCTTCTGTTATTTCAGGCCTTGTCCGATATTCCATACGAATTTCCTTCCACAGTGATTTTCATAATGCTATATTCGACATTGGATGGATAGAGTTCTGCTTGTTTGAAAAAAATTTAATAAAAAAACGCGGCATTTATTTCCTTTAATGTTGCGTTTGCCGCGCTTTTATCCTTTTCGCTCTTGAATTGGTTATGTTACTTTTTTTGAGAAAGAACATCCTATATCATGAATGGAAATTAAATAGGGCTGTGAATAGTAACTATTATTTCCATTTCCTTATTGAGATGGGGTACTTTTTTGTTGCTTTTTTCAGCCTCCCTTCAAGTCTCTAATGAAAAATTAATATATTTAGGGTATTGACATATTACCGAAGGACTTTTTGCTCTTCATCTTCTTAATTCTTAACCGTAAAATTGATTCAATTTTTGACATATTAAGCTTGTTCATTAGTTATAAGAGAGATTTAATTTTTATTTTAAACAGTAATCTGTTTTCATTTAATGGCTGATCCTTTTGCGGTAAAACAGTATCTCGCCTCCGGTGGCCAGACATAAAACTATAATAGTGATAGGCCACCACGAAGTGGTTGTTGCAGTATCCCCTGATGATCCTCCGATC
>JBAQLX010000495.1:0-1517 GCA_049302315.1 Desulfosporosinus sp. | reverse complement strand
AGGAGGAGTTTCAGTGTTACAGAGCCGGGAGATCCAGGAAATTATTCCTCATCGTTATCCCTTTCTTATGGTAGATCGTATCATAGAATTGGAAGAAGGAAAAAGGGCTGTAGGAATTAAGAACGTCTCCAGCAATGAGCCGTTCTTTCAGGGCCATTTTCCAGGCCACCCCATTATGCCGGGAGTATTAATAATGGAAGCGCTTGCCCAGGTTGGGGCTGTGGTTATCCTAAAAAAGCCAGGTTATGCGGGCTATTTGGCGTTGTTTGCAGGTTTGGATAACGTCAAGTTCAGGGGGCAAGTGATTCCCGGAGATCAGTTGCGTTTGGAAGTAGAGCTTATCAAATTTCGGAGAACGTTTGGAGTCGCCCAAGGCAAAGCGTATGTTGGGGAAGAATTGGTTGCTGAAGGCACCCTTAAATTCTTTCTGGAGAAGAACCCGCCCCAGTGATCGGTTCAACTTTACAAAAAGTCAGCAGAGCCAGGAGCAACACAGCACGCCCCCTAGCTCTTTTTCTTACCATGAGTGTTATTGATGGGCTATATTTTCCCAATGAATTGCTTATTTTCGGATTCGCTTTAGCTGTCTATGTTCTGGTATCTTACGTATCCAGACGGATCAATTTCGTTACAGAAACGTCTTCCTCCTTTGGTCTAACGGACTTCTTACTTTGGGGAATGCTCCTTTTTTCTATTTTAGGGGTTCTGCATCCCATTAAAGTTAAGGACGGAATGCTGGAAGCTTTGCGCTGGGGAATTTTCTGGTTGACCTATCGGTTGGGGGTACGGATTTCTTCCAATGAAACTGAAAAACAACACTTAGGACAATATCTGGAATGGCTTGCTGTTGTTGTAGCTTTGATAGGCTGGTTGCCTTATGTGAGCAAAGTGGCGGGAAGGTTAAGTTCTGTCTTTGGTTACCCTAATGCCACAGCGGCTTTTTTGGGAGCAGTGCTCTTACTCAATCCTCAGAGGAAACCAGTACAGATCATCCTGGGAATTTCTTTATTAGGCACGGGTTCACGTGCTGGGGTGGGACTGTTCCTAGCAGTGCTCATTGGCCAGCAGATCTTGTTAGGTATCCCTCCATTCCTTGAGTTGCGACAAAGATTTCAGGCGAGGAGCCTCAAAGGACTGTGGGTAATTTTACTGGCGCTTGTGAGCGCAGTCCTGATGTTTCTTTATTATAGACCGGTTTGGGATAATCTAACATCTGGTGGTTTCTCATCTTCAAGTTGGCAGGAAAGGTTGGTCTATTATAAGGACGGGATAAGCTTGGCTTGGAACGCCGGGGGCCTTCCCCAAGCCGGAGGGTGGATGGCGTTTCCCACAGTTCAACGCATTCCGTATTGGACGGCGGATCCCCATTCCAGCTTTATCCATATCTTATTAAACCAAGGGGTTTCAGGGGTCTTGAGTGTGGGGATTTGGATTAGTTATAGTTTTACCCAGGCCTGGAAGTATTGGGGAAAGAATTGTGTGCCACTCAAATCAAGGGCGGAATTCGAAGCAACAAA
>JBAQLX010000494.1:0-3045 GCA_049302315.1 Desulfosporosinus sp. | reverse complement strand
AAGGTGTACCTCTCCCACTTGTAGAAGTGGGAGTCTTACGATTGGATAAATAATTGGTTATTTTTTTTTCTTTATCACCCATTATGTACCGGAAGGACTCGAGGAAACTTATGGAATGCTGGTAACTGAAGGCATGAGTCGATAAATTTGGTTTTTTATAGTAAACTGGTAATAATATAATGAACCCAAAAAGATATTGAGGAGTACATATGAAGATAAAGAAGGATGTAATAGTGGTCGGGGGAGGGGCTGCCGGAATGACGGCTGCTATCTCGGCCAGAAGACTGGGCGCTGATGTCACGATCCTGGAGAGGAATCTGCGGGTAGGCAAAAAAATACTGGCTACAGGAAATGGTCGCTGCAACTTCACGAATGTATTTGCCGATATAACTTGTTATCACGGGAACAACCCCAAATTTGCTTATAGTGCCTTAGCATATTTCACAATAGATGATACCATTAGGTTTTTTGAGAAATTAGGGATTGAACATAAAGTAGAGGATTTGGGCAAGGTCTTCCCCATGTCCGATCAGGCTTCCAGTATTTTGGATGTATTTTTGTATGAATTAAATGAACTGGGAGTCAATATTATTTGTGATGCCTGTGTAAAAGATATAAACAGGAAAAAAGATAAATTTATTATAGAATTGGAAAACGGGAAAGTATACTTGGGGGATAGGGTAATCATTGCAGCCGGCGGTAAAGCTATGCCTTCCAGCGGGTCCGATGGCCGGGGCTATGGTTTGGCAATCAGCCTGGGGCATACCATTACCGATATTTTTCCTGCTCTGGTGCAATTAAAGTTGGAAGGATCCTTTTTCAAACGTATTGAGGGAGTTAAATTTGTAGGGACTGCCGAAATCATAGATAATAATAAATCAGTTGCCAAAGAAAGAGGGGATATTCTTTTTGCTAATTATGGAGTATCAGGTCCGCCTATTCTCCAGATAAGCAGGAAAGCCGGAGAACTATTACATGAAGGCAAAGAAGTGCATTTAAAAATAAATATAATGGATAAGCTGTCTAAAGGAGAGTTAAGCAAACTAATCTGCAAACGCTTTCAAATTAGTTTAAACAAACCGGTTGACTTTAGTCTGGTTGGGCTAATAAATAAAAGATTGATACCTGTCGTGCTAACCGAAGCGGGTATTCATGATTTCAAACGTCCGGTTGGTAATCTGTCTGCTCAAGAGCGAGAAGGGATCATAGATATTTTGCGTGATTGGAGATTTAAGATCAGGGGAACCAGGAGTTGGCCCAGTGCACAAGTGACCGCTGGCGGTGTCGACACTAATGAAATAGATCAAAATACTATGGAATCAAAAACAGTTAAAGGCTTATTTTTTGCTGGTGAGATAATGGATATAGATGGGAGTTGCGGTGGTTATAATCTTCAATGGGCGTGGTCATCTGGATTTATAGCGGGACAGAGTGCAGCTCTCTGAGTTACTGAGCAGCAGGAGGTCGTCATGATCAGACTCGCAGACATCAAAATAAGAATAAATCAAGCTGCAGATTATGATATGGAAAGACAAGCTTTACGCAACATAATATTTGCCAAGCTTAAAATTAATGAGCAAGAACTGGTGGAATTTAAAATATTCAGGAAGTCAATTGATGTCAGAAAAAAAGAGGAGATCTGGTATGTTTATACAGTAGATGTTGACATTCATAATGAAAAGCGCATACTCCGCAAATACAGTTCTAAAGGAATAACGCCCACTCCAGATCTTTCCTATCAAAGTGTTAAATTGGGAACTGAGCAAATGGCTGAAAGACCGGTGATAATTGGTATGGGACCGGCCGGTCTTTTTGCTTGTCTAATGCTTGCCAGGAATGGTTATAAGCCTATCATCCTCGAAAGAGGAGAAGATGTGGAAACGAGAACCGCCAAAATTAAGAAATTCTGGAGTAAAGGCCTGCTTGATACGGAAAGCAATGTTCAGTTTGGTGAAGGGGGGGCAGGCACATTTTCTGATGGAAAACTTACTACTCTGATAAATGATAAACGGTGTCGCAGTATATTGGAACAGTTTATCAAAGCGGGTGCACCACCGGATATCCTTTATAAAAGCAAACCTCACATTGGAACTGATATCCTTAAGTCGACCGTCGTAAGCATCAGGAAAGAGATTATTGCTAATGGCGGAGAAGTTAGATTTAAAGCTAAAGTAACTGATTTTGTTATTAAAGACGGAAATATTGATGCTCTCATAATTAATCATCATGAGAGGCTTAATTGTAGGGTTATTCTGCTTGCGATAGGTCATAGTGCTCGCGATACTATTGAGGTACTTCACCGAAAAGGTGTCGTCATGAATCAGAAACCTTTTTCTATAGGGGTCAGAATTGAACATCCTCAGGGTATTATTAATCAAGCGCAATATGGTGATGCTGCCGGATATCCCGGACTGGGGGTGGCTGATTACAAGCTGGCCTATCATTCGAAAAGTGGAAGATCTGCCTACACATTTTGCATGTGCCCGGGTGGATATGTGGTGGCTGCTGCTTCAGAAGAACAAGGTGTGGTTACCAATGGTATGAGTGAATACAAAAGGAACGGCAATAATGCTAATTCAGCTTTACTGGTGGGGGTTACACCTGATGATTTTTCTGACCCACATCCGTTGGCCGGCATTGAATTTCAGAGAAAATGGGAGCGGCTGGCTTTTCAGCTGGGGGGAGAGAATTACCGGGCTCCGGCTCAATTAACAGGTGACTTTCTGGTTGATCAGGCCAGCATCCGGTGGGGGAGGGTGAAGCCTACCTACCTGCCCGGGGTTGAATTTGCCCGACTTAATAAGTGTCTGCCGGAGTATGTTACAGAAACTATTAAAGAGGCTATTATCTATTTTGATGCCAGAATCAAAGGTTTTGCTATGTCGGACAGTATATTGACAGGTGTTGAGACCAGGAGTTCTTCTCCGGTAAGAATAAATAGGGACAGCAATCATTGTTCCAATATTAACGGGCTATATCCTATGGGAGAAGGAGCAGGCTATGCCGGCGGTATTATGTCATCTGCGGTTGATGGGTTTAAAACGG
>JBAQLX010000493.1:0-8692 GCA_049302315.1 Desulfosporosinus sp. | reverse complement strand
AATTGATGCTATACGTGAATGATGCTGTGTTTTCTACGGCTCAGCTGAAAATGGGCAGCGGCCCCTCCGGGAAGTTGGTCAGCGAGGTGAAAAAGGAGTTGAAATCAGCGGCTAAAGATGCGAAACTGGCCATCATCGACGGATCGCCGGGGATAGGATGTCCGGTTATTGCCTCACTCAGCGGGGTTGATATGGTTTTGCTGGTTGCGGAACCTTCGCTATCCGGCATCAGTGATCTGGAGCGCATTATTCAAACTGCGGAAAAATTTCACACCAAAATTGCAGTATGCATCAATAAATATGATACCAACGTGGAAAACACAGAAAAGATTGAGTCGTTTTGTCAGAAACACAAGCTGCCTTTTGCCGGAAGAATACCTTTTGACCCGGATGCTGTGAAAGCCATCAATAATGCCAGGAGTATTGTGGACATGGATTGTGCGGCAGGGCGGGCAGCCGGAGAGGTCTTTGAGAAGACTATTAAAATACTCAAGAACTAATATCAAAATCATAAAGGAGAGTAACTGATGAGCGAAAATTGTGATCAAACCTGCAGCGCCTGCGATGACGACTGTGCTGAAAGGAAAGAACCGGAAACCGATTTTTCGGCAAAACCCCATGAACTGAGCAACATCAACAAAGTAATCGGTATTGTGAGCGGAAAGGGCGGAGTGGGTAAATCACTGGTAACATCAATGCTTGCCGTAACAATGAGCAGAAGAGGCTATCAGGCTGCTATCCTAGACGCGGATGTGACAGGACCGTCCATACCTAAAGCATTTGGGCTTACAGAGAAAGCAACGGGCAGTGAGTCCGGATTATATCCCATCAAAAGCAAAACGGGAATCGATATCATGTCAATTAACCTGCTCTTGGCAAATGACACAGATCCTGTACTTTGGAGGGGACCGCTAATCGCCAACGCGGTCAAGCAGTTTTGGACGGATGTAATCTGGGACGCTGTGGACTTTATGTTCATTGACATGCCACCGGGAACCGGAGATGTTCCCCTTACCGTATTCCAGTCCATGCAAGTCGATGGACTGATCATTGTGACTTCACCGCAAGAATTGGTTTCCATGATTGTCTCCAAAGCGGTCAAGATGGCGGAGATGATGAACATCCCAATCATCGGTTTGGTTGAAAATATGGCATATTTCAAATGCCCGGACTGCGCTAAGGAATATAAAATATTCGGAGACAGCCATATTGACAAAATCGCCCGGAAGCATAACCTTGATATTCTAGCCAGGATGCCAATCGATCCTAAACTTGCGGAAGCCTGTGATCAAGGAATGATTGAGCAGTTTGAGGGTAACTGGTTTGAAAAAGTCGCTGACATTTTAGAAAAGAAAGAACATCAAAAAAATGGAGGAAAGAAAATGAAAATTGCGGTAGCTAGTGAAAATGAAATGGTCACAGAGCATTTTGGACATTGTGTGAACTTCAATATTTTTGAAGCTGAAGACGATCAGATCATCAATAGTGAGTCCATACCAAACCCAGGGCATAGGCCTGGATTCCTGCCCAACTTCTTGAATGACCTAGGTGTTAAGGTTATTATTGCAGGCGGCATGGGCGGCGGCGCAATTGATATTTTCAATGAAAAAGGGATCGAAGTAATAACTGGAGCAAGAGGTCAGGCTAAGACCGCCGCAGAACAATATTTGCAAGGCAAGCTGCAATCAACGGGATCTGTCTGCCATGAGCATCAGCACCATGATGAGTGTGGAAATTAAGGTGTTCATGCCGCACGCGGAATTAGACCTCAGCATGGAAGGAGAGCGCTTGTTATGAAAGCAACAGTTGATCAGGAAAAATGTACCGGTTGTGGGCAATGCGTAGATGTTTGTCCGATTGAGGCTATCGAACTCGATAATGGTATGGCGGTTATAAGTGATGAATGTATTGAGTGTGGGGCATGTGTGGACGCATGTCCTATGGAGGCAATATCACTGCCACTATAAATGGGATAGTTAAGCTGATGACCAAAGGAATTATTTATGCCCTCTCTCTAAGCCCAGAGAGGACAATCAAAAACAGAAGTTCCTGAAGCTAAGCTTATTGAAAACTTTTTTATGCATAATGGTAGGGATTTAGTTTCCGCTATTATGCATTAATGGTTGTTCAAATGGGAATGAGTTTTTTTCCTGAAATGTGGGAGATGGTTAAATTGTATTCAGAAAAAGTGATGGATCACTTTGCTAATCCAAGGAATACAGGGAAAATGACTTCGGCGAATGGTGAAGGAACTGTTGGAGACTCGAATTGCGGGGATAAACTAAGTATTTTTATTAAAGTTAGTGAGGAAAAGATTATAGATATACGATTTCTCGTTTTTGGATGTGCTGCGTCAATCGCGACAAGCAGTATGACAACTGTACTCGCGAAAGGCAAAACCATTGAAGATGCATTGAAGATTACGGAACAAGATATTATTGATGCCTTAGATGGACTACCGGAAGAAAAGAGACATTGTTCAAATTTAGGTGTTAGTGCTTTGAAAATGGCGATTCAGGATTACGAGGAAAAGAGAACGAAATCGACAATCCAAAAGATAAAAATGACTTTATCTAAACACTTTTCTTCTCGAAAAAGCGAGATAGTTAATCACATGATGTATCGATTAAATAAGAAATAGATTTGTTAGATGCTAATAAGGAAATAGGCAGGTTCTGAGGTGATTACAATAACGATACAATGGAGCTGACCAAATGAAGAGGAATGAAAATGAGGGTATAGTGTTAGAGGTAAGAGGAGATTTTGCTTTGGTAAGACCGACTGCACATACCGGTTGCGATAGCGGTTATTGTTGTCAGGGTGAGGGAGTGCAAAAAATACATCTTGAAATGAAGAACGAAATAAATGCTGTTGTTGGAGATAGGGTGATTTTCGAAGCTAGGGAAGGGGATATGTTAATAGCAGCATTCATTGTATTTATCCTGCCGTTCATCCTAATTTTTTTAGGGGTTGTATTAGGATATAATATGTCAGAATTATTAAGGATTAATGCAACAGTTACTTCAATAGTTGGAGGGATATTGTTTTTTGTTATTTCAATAATAGTTATTAAAATGTTCGACAAATCTGCATCAGAAAATACGAGCCTAAAACCCGTAATAATAAGAAAAACTTAATCCCATATCAGGACTTATAATATTATTTTGATTTGATAGGAGTTATTAAATGAATCATAGAGAAATTGTAGCTCGTGAAGGATGGATTTTTATCGCATTTTTTGCTATGCTTTCTGCTCTATTATATTTAGGCACAGGCTGGGTTGGAGTTCAACCAGGCTTAGTTTTAACTTTATTTTGTATTTTCTTTTTCCGTAATCCAGAACGCCATTTCTCTGCAAGCATGGGAATGGTTGTTGCACCGGCTGATGGTCGAGTTATGGATATAAAAACAGTATTTGAGGATAAATATGTACATGGCAATACGGTTCGGATAAGAATATTCTTAAGTATTTTTAACGTGCATATTAACCGTAATCCCATAGAAGGGCAAGTGGAGTTGGTGAAAAGGGTATCCGGAATATTTTTGCCTGCATATAAAAATGAAGCAAGCGAAAAGAATGTCCGCAACTATCTGGGGATTGCATCAGAATGGGGTAAGGTTCTGGTGGTGCAGATTACTGGAATAGTAGCTCGGCGTCTGGTATGTTGGGTACAAGTAGGCGATTCTATAGCTACTGGTGATAGGTTTGGGCTTATTCGTTTCGGTTCCAGTACTGAAGTCTACCTGCCCAAGGAGGCAACCATAATGGTCCAAGTTGGTCAGAAGGTGAAAGGGGGAGAAACAATAATTGCTAGATTATATAAGTAAGCACAGTGCTAATGTCATAAATCAGCAAAGATTATTTTTGGGAGTCTATTTTGATCAGCACTTTTCTGGATCCTTTTTTCTATATGCTGGACAATCGCAACAATTGCCTATATTAAGCAAAGAACCCAGGAATTACAGTTCGTTGAAGAAAATGTCAATCTGCCCATACTCATGAAGGAACAAATCAGGGGGTGGACAAAATTGTATTCAGAAAAGGTTATTGAGCATTTTATGTGTCCGCAGAATGTTGGCAGCATGCCAGATGCAGATGGTGAAGGGTCAGTAGGAGACCCGAACTGTGGGGATTGTTTGACCATATATGTTAAGGTACGGGATGAAATCATCGTAGATATTAGCTTTTTGGTGTTTGGTTGTACTGCATCGATTGCAACCAGCAGCATGACAACTGTTTTGGCAAAGGGCAAAAGCCTTGGAACTGCCTTGGAAATTACCGAACAGGATATAATTGATTCCTTGGGCGGATTGCCAAAGGAGAAACAGCATTGTTCTAATCTGGGAGTAGGCGCCTTGCGTAAAGCTATTTATAACTATTATGAAAACCAGGGAATAGCTAATGCTCACAATGACAATGGGGTTTCCATAAAATCATATTTTCCGGTAAAAACAATAAGAGTATGACTTAACAAAGGCAGGAACGCATAATACATTCACGTTCCTGCCTATTATGGTTGGAGGATGATTAATTTTTTGGAGTCTATTTTTTGCGATAATCGGTTGCCTTGGGGCTTAATGCTCGCCACAGCAAGCCAAGTTGGTGCAGGAGTCAAGGCTGCACAGACCATCTTGTCTCAAAAAACTTGAAAGATAGAGGTGCTTTCCTTGGATGAAACTATAATACGGGCCATTATAAATCTGCAAAAGACGCAAGTAAAGGCTGTACTAGCTACTATTATCCGCACTGAGGGTTCAACACCCCGTGATCGGGGTATCCAAATGTTGATCATGGAAAATGGCCAAACAATAGGAACTATCGGAGGCGGAACAGCAGAAAAGCTTATTGTTAAAAGAGTAGGGGCACTTATGACGGTTGACAATGAAGTTCGAGGTGAAATACATTGTATAGTGAATCAGGAGACCGGTACTTCCAGCTTATCAGTTTGTGGGGCCAATATGGATGTTCTATTGGAGCCCGTTCAGGGAAAGGATATTTGGCAATTCGCCCTGAATCTGCAGATGAGCGGCAAAGATGCTGTGATGGTTACTTACTTAGTTCCCCCTTATGCTAAGAGTATTTTGGATTCTAAGAGCAATGTCCTCTGGGGGCTGCCTCAACCTGAATTAGTGCTCTCTGCTGAAAAAATACAAGAAATTTACTCATCAATGCAGGCAGACGTTATTGGAATAAGTGAAGAGTCTAGTTGGTTTGTAGAACCAGTCTTAAAAACAACGCGGCTATTAATTTTAGGAGCGGGCCACGTGGCCAGAGAAGTTGCATATTATGCAAAGCCGCTTGATTTTCATGTAACTGTAATTGATGATCGTGCAGCTTATGCTTTGCCAGAGTTTTTTCCTGGAGCTTTTGCGGTTATATGCAGTGATTTTGCGACAGGTATTAAAAATTATAGGCCCGATGACAATACCTATATTGTAATTGCGACTTGGAGTCACCAGACAGATGCGGACTGTCTTCAAGATGTCCTCAAATTCTCAGCCAAATATGTAGGTATGCTCGGCAGTACAAAAAAGGTATCCACTATTGTAAAAAAATTGCAAGAGATAGGTTATACTGCACAAGATCTAGCACGTTTAAGAGCGCCAATTGGTTTAAATATAAGGGCTCAAACTCCGTCAGAAATTGCTATAAGCATTCTAGCCGAGATCATTTCTGTTAGAAGATCTCATGCGTGAAATGGGTGAGCAACTGTCAGACCGTCTTTGACGCTGTACTTTTAGGAAGCAAACCCTACATTAAATGGGAGGCGACAGCGTCGGATTTGTCGTTGGAGCAAGGGATATTGGGAAAAACAGGCCTAGGAGAATTGGCCTGCGCTATTTAGATGAACTGAGTGGAGGGGAACTGCAGAAAGTTGTCATTGCTAGGGCTTTGGCAAAGGAACCCGAGGTCCTGTTATTAGATGAACCTACCAGTAATTTGGATCTGAGAAATCAAATGGAAGTGGAAAAACCATTCGGACCGCTGCTAAGGAGAAGAATACTGCGGTGGTTGCTGCGATGCACGATCTTAATTTGGTGGCAACTTATTGATTTTGCGATGCCTCAATCTCTTTTAAACCTCTGTTCCTATAAAGTTTAGATGTTATTAAATATTGACATAGGATTATTCTACTAATATAATAGTAAATGCGAATGCATTGCATTTGTTATTATATTATTTAGTGAAGTGGAGGTAAAGGAAATTGAAAATGAAAAGAGCAATAATCATCGTAGTAACATTTATGTTCGTATACTGCTTTCTCTTTATAATTGGCTGCAATAGAACCGAGAAAACAGAAGCAACATACATAAAAACAACCGTTGCCGTAACCATACTCCCACAAAAAGCCTTTGTAGAAGCGGTATGCGGCGATTTAGCGGAGGTAATAGCAATGGTTCCGCCGGGAAACAGCCCTGGCAATTATGAACCAACACCGGTAGAAATGGCAAGTTTCAGCAAGGCAGCAATTTATTTTACGATTGGGGTACCTACAGAAAAGGCTAATATTTTACCAAAAGCCAAAAATATGAAAATTGTGGATTTAAATACCAAGGTAGCTGCCAAATACCCTGATCGAGAGTTTAGTGCAGGAAGCCGTGACCCACACATCTGGTTGTCTCCTAAAAGAGCTAAAGTGATGGCGGAGACGATTGCTCAAGAAATGAGTTTAATAGATCAAAAAAATGCAGAAACCTATCAAAAAAATGCAAAAGACTATCTTAATAAATTAGACCGGCTTGATAGTGAAATAAAAGCAATGGTTGAAGGTCTAACAAATAAAAAGTTTATTGTATTTCATCCTGCTTATGGCTACTTAGCAGATGATTACGGACTGACCATGTATGCCCTTGAACAGAACGGGAAAGAGGCCACTCCACAGCATTTACAGGAAATGATTGACCTGGCGAAAGCAGAAAATATAAAAGTTATCTTCTCGCAGGCCGAAATTGACAGCAAGCAACCACAGGCCTTCGCAGAAGAAATCGGTGGGACTAAAGAGATGATTGATCCTCTTTCAGCGGATTATATAACAAATCTTCAAACGATGACCAAAGCTATATCGCGAGCAATGAAATGAGCGGTATAAACATTGTTAATATGAAGGCTGTTCATGTAGACAACTTATCGGTGTATTACGGACAAACACCTGCAATTGCAGGTGTTTGTCTTGATGTCAATGATGGAGAATATTTGGGAATTATCGGGCCTAACGGAGGCGGAAAATCAACACTTCTAAAAGCAATTCTCGGGCTTGTACCAAAGACTTCAGGAATAATTCAAATCTATGGAAAAGCCTTCCGAGAAAATAAAGGTTTGGTAGGATATGTTCCACAGTTTAGCGGATTAGATAGAAACTTTCCGATAACAACTCGAGAGGTAGTGTTGACAGGAAAATTAAAACAAGGGCTAGCACCGTTTCATAATTTTTCTAAAGATGATAAAAAGGCTACGGATGATCTCCTTGAAAGGGTTGGCATTTATAGTCTCGCCGGGAGGCAAATATCGGCCTTATCCGGCGGGGAATTTCAGAAAATGTTGATAGCAAGAGCACTTGCTGTAAATCCCAGGTGTTTACTTCTAGACGAACCGACTGCCAGCGTGGATGCAAGATCTCGAGATCAAATATATACTTTACTTGAGGAGTTGAATAAGCATATGACCATTATTCTGGTAACGCATGATTTACTGGCTATCTCGTCTCAGGTTAGAAAGTTGGCTTGTCTTAACGGACATTTGGTTTATCATGGAGAACCAGAACTTACTGAAAGCATTGTAAATAGTCTTTACGGCTGTCCGGTTGACCTTATTGCTCATGGAGTCCCTCACCGGTTGATGAAAGAGCATAAGGAGGGCAGACAGATTGATCAAGGCAATCTTTGAATATCAGTTTCTCCAAAATGCTGTAATTGCCAGTATCCTGGCTAGCATTGTCTGCGGAATGATTGGTGTTATCATAGTGGAAAAAAGGCTGATTATGATGAGCGGTGGGATTGCCCATACTTCCTATGGGGGAGTAGGCTTAGGATATCTCATGGGGTTTGAGCCGATCATCGGGGCTTTTTTGTTTTCCATAGGTGCGTCACTGGGTATAGGTTACATTAACAGAAATGGTAGTGCACGTTCTGAAATAGTAATTGGTATGTTCTGGTCACTGGGCATGGCACTAGGCATTCTATTTATTGCCCTGATGCCGGGATACCCACCTGACTTGACGTCGTATCTTTTCGGCAGTATTTTATCGGTGACAAAAGCGGATCTTTATTTAATGATAAGCTTAACGCTCATTGTTACACTTGTAATTATTGTTTTGTTTAACGACTGGAAAGCCTATCTTTTTGACGAAGAATTTGCTTCTTTAATCGGCATAAAAACTGCTTTTCTGGAATATTTACTTCTGGTTCTTATTGCCATGACTGTGGTAGTTCTAATACGGGTGGTGGGCATTATCCTTGTACTTGCTTTGCTGACGGCTCCGGCAGCCATCGCGGGGATGCTGTCTTCGAAACTTAAAACTCGTATGATTTATGCAGTCATTTTTGGAAATGTCTTTTGCATAACAGGGCTATGGATTTCGTATATGATGAATATTGCATCAGGTGCTTCTATCGTAATTTTATCGATAGGCTTTTATTTTTTAGCGTATATTTACCGTTTGATATTTACTAAATTAAGAAGAAAAAGAATTGG
>JBAQLX010000492.1:0-2499 GCA_049302315.1 Desulfosporosinus sp. | reverse complement strand
TAAGGTTTTCTAAAGAACTCAATTCTTCTTCGTTTCGTTGGTTAAGGACTAGAACTAATGAGATCGTGTCGGAGGCCACCGTCGCCTATTTTTTTCGCAAAAACATTTATCGCGTTATTGAAAAATACAGGTATTTACGCATATTGCGTATAATTATGGCTATTCAAAATGAAGATCCTTCTGATGATGGGTTAGTAGCTTAGACATCAGATCGAAAACTTTTGACTGTCAACTATTCTACCTTGGGTAGACCGTCGAATCCTATTTGCAAATCCGCATCTGTAGGGATGTTATCCGTCATCGTTCCGCTATGATATTGCATGTAGGCCTGCATATCAAAGTAACCTGTGCCGCTGAGACCAAACAGAATGGTCTTCGCTTCCCCGGTTTCCTTGCACTTAAGCGCCTCTTCAACCGCGCCATGGATGGCATGAGCGGATTCCGGCGCAGGAAGGATTTGCTCTACCTTGGAAAACATGGTCGCTGCATCAAACGCTTTGGATTGCTTCACAGAGATAGCCTCCATGTAACCATCATGATAAAGCTTGGAAAGGATACTCGACATGCCGTGATAGCGAAGACCGCCGGCATGATCCGGCGAAGGAATAAAATCGCTTCCGAGGGTGTACATTTTGGCAAGCGGCGTCATTTTTCCGGTATCGCAAAAGTCATAGGCATATTTGCCACGGGTGAATGACGGGCACGAAGCTGGTTCTACGGCGATAAAACGGGAATTAGCTTTGCCTGTCAGTTTGTCTTGCATAAACGCCGACATCAGCCCGCCAAGGTTAGAGCCGCCACCGGCGCAACCGACCACGATATCCGGGTATTCTCCGATTTTCTCCATGGCAAGCTTGCATTCCAGACCAATGACGGACTGTTGCAGAAATACTTGATTCAGAACAGAACCGAGAGCGTAGCGACAGCTCTCATCTTTCAAAGAAAGCTCAATAGCCTCGGAGATTGCGCAGCCTAAACTGCCGCTGGTCGTAGGATCCTTGGTCAGGATAGCGCGTCCTACCTCCGTCGTATCGGAAGGGCTCGGTATGATTTTTGCGCCGTAGGTTTCCATGACAGCTTTCCGGAAAGGTTTTTGTTGGAAAGAGACCTTGACCATAAACACTGTCAGATCAAGCCCAAAATAAGCGCAGGCCATGGCTAGGGCGGTACCCCATTGCCCTGCTCCCGTTTCAGTTGTCAATGACTTCAGGCCCTGCGCTTTGGCGTAATAAGCCATCGCTGCAGCGGCATTCAGTTTATGACTGCCCGACGTGTTATTCCCCTCAAACTTAAAGTAGATCTTGGCCGGCGTATCCAAAGCTTTCTCCAGATTATAGGCTCGAATTAAAGGCGACGGTCGAAACATTTTGTAATAGTTAAGTATTCCCTCAGGAATATCGATATAGCGAGTAGTCGTATCCATTTCATGTTTACACGGTTCCTCGCAAAAAACCGGGTATAATTCCTCTGTTGTCAGCGGTTTAAGTGTTCCAGGATTTAACAAAGGATCATGTTGTTCTTTCATATCCGCCCGAAGGTTATACCATTGTCTCGGCATCTCCTCTTCTGTGAGATAGGTTTTGTACGGTATTTTCGCCATCTTTTTTACCCCTTTCGTTTATTAATTTTTGAAAAACATCCACCGACCGTCCTTTGATTTTTCAGTTTGCTCAACTATGAATAAATAAGCTCATGCCCCTATACAAAAGGGACATAAGCTTTAAACTCATGCGGTACCACCCAAATTGGTCAATGACCCACTTATTCTACACACATTCATGTGCGTTCCATTGATAACGGTCGGAATCACCGTCGGTCACTACTCTGTTTTAACATTTTGCAACCACCCTCGCCAGCCCATTCAACTTGTCTGTTACTGCTGCAATCTCAACCCCTGCAACTCTCTGGAAGTTCAGTTTCAAGCTTACTCTTCCGACTCAACGGTTTAATCGCTTTAATAGCTATAATCGACTTTAACCGCTCTTGATTGTACATCTATTTGTGATCCTTGTCAATATTCTACAGCGACTATAAGAATAGCAGCACGAACTAGGTTTTTGAGATTAATATCCCGATTAATCCGGGTAATAGCGGTAGTCCGGTTTTAGATAGTCAGGCCAAGGTGGCAGGCATTATCTATGCCAGCATAAATATTGAAGTAAATGGGAAATCAGAACTTAGGGTCTTAGCAATTCCAGTTCAGGTTTTGACTGCGGAATGAGAGCATTAGTCCCCCTTGGCGAATTATTTATAAGACATACTGCTTGAAAGATTCATATAATAGAGCCGAGCCGCTTTATTTGCGTAAATATGGATTTGGTATATAATAAATTTATGTTACTAAACTAAATGCTTAAAGAACCTTGAACTTGTTTCAGGGTCTTTAATTTAACATATCGAAGATTTTGCTTGTGGTTTGCTTGTGGATTATAAAAGCGAGCATCAGGAATTAAATAGGGAAATGAGTACGAGTATGTAGAATATGGAGGGGAATAGGAC
>JBAQLX010000491.1:0-1962 GCA_049302315.1 Desulfosporosinus sp. | reverse complement strand
AATCGGACAAGTCAAACTGTATTTTTGCCGTTTTCCCTATCAGAAAAAATGGAGGTTGTTTCTCTCGACCGACACATCCCTCAGTTTATTAAGTATGTTAGAGATTTACAGCGTCCGTTGGAGCATTATCCAACTAATCGGATAATTCCCCTTATCTGAGTAACTATTATTATCTGAGAACTTATAGAATTAGCTTTGATTTACTGCTTGTTTTTCTTTCCGACCATACTTTTACTTGAATAACCTTGTCGATAACCGTCAATACTCAAGATAAAAAGGTTGGAGGTAAAAATGGAGAAACATATTCCATTTGAGGAAGCAGCTAATAAACTTATGTGCCGGCTGGAAGAGAAAGGGTATTCTGATTCTTATATTAAATTTTCTTATGAAATCGACCTACATAAGTTGAAAGCGTATTTGGTGAAAACCAGTTCTATGATCTATACAAAGAAACTTGGAACAGAGTTCATCGCTATTACATCAATGGAAAGCGTATGCCAAAACCGTAAAAACAGCTATAAAAGGACAATCAGACACCTAAACGAAATACTGGACGAAGAGGAATTCCACCCAATATCCCCCAGTAGACATTCCTTGCGGGTGTTCAATTATGTATTACTACACTTTGAAGATGATCTACGAAAAAAAAGATTAAGGGAACGTACTATTTCGGATAGAAAAAGTGGTGCATTCTATTTTCTTAATTATCTGGAAATATACGGCATAACAGAGCTTGCCAAGATACGGCCAGAGATGATTTACCGCGCTTACAATGAAACAAATGGGAAACGATTATTCAGTGCAGTGATCCCCATTTTCCTGAGGTTCGTATATCGAGTGGGACTCACTAAAAGCGATTATTCAAGAATGGTGCCTCGGACTGTTATTCCGCAGACAATGCCATCTGTATATACTGAAGATGAAATCAGTATTGTCCTGAATTGCATCAACCGTAATACAGATGTTGGGAAAAGAGACTATGCGATCTTTCTTCTTCAGGCAAGGTATGGTATCAGAAGCTGTGACATAGTAAGATTGGGATTTGATAACGTTGATTTTCAGAGGGGACGTATCAGCTTTATCCAGTCTAAGACATCGGTACGCATCAGTTTCCCAATGGAAGGCATTGTTTCCGAGGCATTGCTGATATATATAGATAAAGCAAGACCGACTGTATCCAGCGGACTGTTGTTTTTACGAACACAGGCACCATACACACCCTTGACCAGTATCGGTTGCTGCGCCATCGCAAGCCGATATTTCAAGGAATCCGCTGTTGAATTTCACGGTGAGTAGACCGGAGGAATTTCACCTCCAGTCTCTCTCAGAACCGGACTTGAACCTCTCGGCTCATCCGGCTCCCATTATCCAGCCCCAGGTAAAACTCCCATTTGCCACTGAACGAAAAGTTTCTGCTCACGTCTGGCAATCCTGCCAAGCCAAGCGGTTGCTCGCCGTTGATGTATCGCTAGTTTCTTGTATTTACGCCTAGCCCATCGAACGAGTGCTCGATTCATGTGTTTGAGTACAGAGTACATTTCTGACTTGTAAAAGCGCCCGTAGTAATTGACCCAGCCCCTAAGTATAGGGTTGAACATATGGGCCAAATCCTCAAGGGTTTTGTCTGGCTTTAGGTGCATGCGCCAGTCATGTATTGTTTGCTGCATAGCCTTCTTTGCCTTGTTGCTGACTGCTGGTGTAAAGTTGATGAAAACCTTTCCATACTTATTCTTTGACCTTCGTGCCCGAAATGTGTAGCCAAGAAAGTCGAAGGTTGTTTCAAGAAAGTTCCCACGCCGGTCATCATCCTTGCAGTAGACAATACGTGTTTTGACCGGATGCAGTTCCAACCCACATTCTGCAAACCGTGTCTCTAGACTTTTCAGGAGCCCTTCGGCTTCCTCTCTGCTACGGCAGTGTGCCACAGGGAGAGTAGCCCGGGGGAATCACACCGCCCAGGCC
>JBAQLX010000490.1:0-1694 GCA_049302315.1 Desulfosporosinus sp. | reverse complement strand
CACTTGTGAAATAAACAGGCATAATTTTCGAAATGACTAGATTCAGTCCTTTTAACACCATCTGCATTGCCATTGTTGCTATAAATGCAGGCAATTTCATTTTTGAAACCATACAGCCATTAATAATACCCACGAAAACGCCCATTATAACTCCGAACAATATACACAGCCATAGTGGCCATCCCCATATCGTAAGTGCAGTTCCGCTCATTATTGCTGTAAAAGTCATTAACGGTCCCACTGAAAGGTCTATTCCCCCGGTTATTATTACAAATGTAACCGCTATTGCCAGGCAGCCATTAACACATGTTGACAGAACTATTGTCATAATGTTCTGATAACTTGCGTAGCCTGGCCTTAAGGTCGAAAACATAACCATCAAGAATATCAGAATTCCAAGCACGACCAATAATTGTTTTTCGGGTTTTTTAATGTTTTTCATAATGACACCTCAACTAAGATAACATTTCAGCGGATGAATCGTTTTTTTCGCGCTGTGTTGCATACCGCATAATAGTGTTTTGATCCAAGTCTTTATTAATCAATTCGCCAGTAACCCTCCCCTCACACATTACAATTATTCTATTGCTGATACGCATGATTTCAGGCAATTCAGAAGATATCACTATTATTGCCTTACCTTGTTTTGCCAGCAAATTAAGCAGCTTATAAATCTCACTTTTACTGCCTACATCAATACCACGCGTCGGTTCATCAAATATTAAAATGTCGCAGTTTTTTGTGAGCCATTTTGCTATGACAACTTTTTGTTGATTACCACCCGACAAATTCTTTACGAGTTGTCCTATAGACGGTGTCTTAATATCTAATACGTCAACCTTATCTTGTGCATTTTTTGCTATATCATTTTCTTTTACAAATCCCATGAAACCTGTGTATTCACTCATATTAGCAAGAGCAATATTTGCATCCAGCCTCATGATAAGTGACAGACCGTAGCGCTTTCTATCTTCCGAAAGATAAGCTATCCCATTTTGTATGGCTTGTGAAGGACTTTTTATGTTAACCTTTTTCCCTTTTACAATAATATCCCCTGATATTAATTTATCTGCACCAAATATGGCACGCACTGTTTCGGTCCTGCCTGCTCCAATCAAGCCGGCAAAACCTAGAATCTCGCCACGCTTCACATTAAACGATACATCCTTCACTAATCTGCCTGCATAAAGGTTCCTTACCTCGAGTGCTATTGGGGCATCGTCAGCAATTGCATTTTCGGGTTTCCCAACATATAAGACTCGCCCTACCATCATGCTGATAATATCATCGATATTGCATTCATCTGTCTTAACTGTGTTAACATAACAACCGTCCCGCATTACAGTGATACGATCAGATATTTGTTTCAGTTCATCAAGTCGATGGGAAATATGGATAATCCCTTTCCCCTCATCACGAAGCTTCCTGATTACTCTAAATAAATCAGATATCTCAGAATCCGTGAGTGAAGCTGTCGGTTCATCCATAATCAAAACCTTGGAATCAAAAGATAAAGCTTTAGCTATTTCCACCATCTGCTGCTTTGCTACAGTCAGATTCCCTACCTTTTCATATGGGTCAATGTTCAAATTCAGCTTCTTGAAAATCTCACTTGACTTTCTTACGATTTCTTTATCATTCAGGAATATTAATGATTTTCCTTTTGCTTCCCGCCCTATGAATATGTTCTGAGC
>JBAQLX010000489.1:0-2373 GCA_049302315.1 Desulfosporosinus sp. | reverse complement strand
AGTTGATGAACGACTTAAAAAATTTCGGAATTCGTGATGCGGAAACCGTTGCATATATTGGTGGCAATGCGAAAATGAGCGAATTCCAGGCGGCAGAGGCGTTTCTGGAATTCTATGTCTCGATTGGATAATGGTCGCTTCCGTTCGGGACTCTCCAATAGTTCAATTCTGTTAATGCCATGCTGTACCAATTCATTGAGCGAATCTTCAGATAATGGTCTATAGCGCCAAAAGATCAAGGTTGATACAGACATTCTTTCTTTAATCATTTGAGCGTTGTAAATTTTATTACTCAATTACATCCCTCCAATTTGGTATAATCATCCCCATTTAAGACAGACATCATCTTTTCTCGGCAACGATGAACAAATAGTCCCCATAAATACTACTGTAGTCCGATATCATACCTCAATTGTATTAAACGTCCACTTAGCCGCTGCCATTGCTTTTTGCACACCTGATTACCTTGGCTGGCACGCCGACAGCCACGGCATAAGGTGGTACATCCTTCGTCACAACCGCGCCGGAGCCCACAACAGCCCCGGTTCCAATCTTAACCCCCGGCAAAACAATGACTCCGTGTCCAAGCCAAACATCATTGCCAATTTCAACGCTATGATCGCGTCTCCAATTGAAGAATTCCCCATCATTAACAGTATCAAAACCATATTGGACTCGGCGATAAGTGCTATGGTGCTGGGTTACCCGCCACATTGGATGATTGCCAGGATTAATCCTTACATAAGAGGCTAAAGAACAGAACTTGCCAATCTTGGCGTAAATCGCAGATGCATCAGCTGCGAGATAAGTATAATCCCCTACCTCGGTTTCTGACAAACTAACTCGAGGTCCAATATCAGTCCAGCTTCCCAATTTGCACCTATTTATGGCTGAGGTGGGATGAACTGTTGGTGCTTCTCCCAACTTTTTCTCATTATATTTGCTGCCTTCTGGAAGAAGCAAATCTATCTCATATAACATATCTAAAACCCTCCTCCTAGTACAATTCCCATGATAAATTTAAGTTACACTGTAGTGATAATAGCCTCATGCTTTTAAACATAAGGCTATGTCGCAAGAACGAATGAAAGGGGAACTCCAACGACGCTAAAGATCTTCTCGAAGCTATTGTCTATGGTATGACATAGGAAAAACAATCACTTCTATAAAGAATATTTATGTACTCCAATACAGTGCCGGTATTCTTATCCATACAACCTGATTCCAAGAGCAAAAGCGGTATTAAATAGCTACAATTTAACAATTTCCGTTGGGTCTTCGTGGGAAAAGAAACGCTTAAGATACCAGGTTTAGAGCAAAAATCTGAATATCCTTTGCTTTTGTAGTAGTTAAACATAGATGAAATACGCAATCCCTCAATATCGATATCCTTAAAAACTGACTTGGCAACATAGGAGATATGAAGGGCGATGGGTTGTTGAGCAATATACCTCAATCTCCCCACTTTAAAAACCCTGTCCCCTTCATCTGTTTCCAAATAGTCCCAGATTTTCTTATTATATTTGATTTCCCTGCAAAATATAGTTTCTGATTGAAAATCGTACCCTTTTTCTATCATTTTCTGGCTGAAACTCACATCACCCGAAAGCGCCAGCTCAATCTGTTGATATCTGTCTTTGACATAACTTCCTTTACCCTGCTTTTTATAAATATACCCTAATTCTTCAAGTCTTTCATAAGCCTTACGGGCTTTTATCCTCGGCACCTTGTATTGATCTGCTATCTCATATTCCGACGGTAGTTTGTCTTGGGCGATGTATTTGCCTGAGACGATCAGAGAAAGCAAAGCATCCACTATTTCTATTTCATTTGTCATTGTAATTCACCTACCTCGGGTCGATGAATTCATCGCTTGAAAGTTTCACTTTAATCACCTCATAATAATTATTTTTACTCTTAATAAGCTAAAATATAGTTAATTAATTATATCCTCCATTTGTAAACATCATATTATTATGAGGTAATGTTTAGGTTAAATGTTTTGGAATCCTAAATTCAGTAATACTTTCCCGTCCGAATTATTTGGGCAAACTCATTTGGCAACTCAGACTCCTCAATTGCCGTTGCTGTTGCCTCATAATCATAAGGTACTTTGCGAAAATCAATCGTTACGTCCCTTGCAAAAGATATAAGCGCATATATAGCATGAGGGTCTCCATGCTTTGGCTTTCCGACGCTGCCTGCGTTAATTAACAATTTATCCTTCAAGACCATGCTGACACTCCGCACGACTAAAGTCGGCGGGTTCTTAAGTACGAAGACTTCCGATATACTCTCGCCGGTAGGCATAATATTCCATCTACAGGGTACAACATATAAAGACTGATCTATTTCCCTAAGACTTTACTACCA
>JBAQLX010000488.1:0-9576 GCA_049302315.1 Desulfosporosinus sp. | reverse complement strand
TTCAATGCCTTTTATTCTCTCTCCATCAATGATGATTTTCGTTGCTTCCCGTCCAAAATGAACGGTGGCGCCTTTGCGGCGCACCGCCGAATATAATCCAGCCAAAACAGCATACGGATCAGCATAGGCATCCCACGGGCAAAATGTTCCGCCTAGGAAGCGGTCTCTGCTGAAGTATGGGAAATTCTCCAGCAGTTCTTCCTGTTTGAGGAGCTTCATAGGTATACCCTCAGCCTCGGCTTGTCCGTTTGTCAATTGCAGTTGATTCCACAATCCCTCATCAGCGGCCAGCATTAAGCCCCCTTTTTCCAGATACCAAATTGGGGTATCAAAAGCTGACTCAAAATTTTGTAAGAAATCCCTGCTGAGTAAACTCAGGCGCCGGAGCAGGGGACTACTGAATTGGTAGCGAATACTACCGGTTCCTTTGCCGGTGGAACCCAGACCCAGTATTTTTTCCTTTTCCAATATTGTTATCGCTAGTTGGGGATCCGCCTCCAGAAGGTGATAAGCAATGCTTAAGCCAATAATACCTGCCCCAATGATTATGATATCTGGCTTAAGTTGTTTACTACTCATGTGCATTAAGTTTTCCACCTGCCATCCTAGTCAAACTCATTTAGCAACAGCTGCCGCCGCTGTCGTCCGAACAACCGCAGCTTGGTTCTGTTCCAGTCAGCCAGCCCTTAATGATACCGGCGGCACAACCCACACCAGGCTTAACCTCCAGGGCATTAAACGGACAGTTTTTAGCACAGGCACCACATTCCATACAGTTATCTTTATCAACAATAACCGCTTTTCTATCTTCTATTAGAAATACATTATGCGGGCAAACCTCAAGGCACCTGCCACAACCCGTACATTGATCTGACTTTAATTTCAACGTGGAAACGTTTTTCAAATATCGATTCCTCATTAAATAACAACTCCTTTGAGTTTAATAATACTGTTAAACAAAATCAGGACTATTCCTAAGGCTATCGAGATAATTATTGCCGGAAGAGCTAATTTCATCTCTTTCAAGACACCAGAAAAGGAAGTGAATGTTGAAGCTCCTGTAAAGTTCATCGCTAAAAAAGCAGCTACGGAAGGAAGAATCAGTAAATATCCCAGAGCTCTCAAAATACTATACTGAGGAACAGTTGTCCAGCCATTCCATCCATTCAGCACGTTAACGATGACAGCCCAAATAAATCCCAATAACCACCCTTTCCACGCGAAAGCTTTGCCTGGAATCCACGGCAGCAAAACCGGAGTTAAAATACATCCTACAATAATTGCGCCCAAATAGGCGTAAAAATCAACGCGTCCGAAAGGCCCCAGACCAAGAAGATTTAATAAAAAGAGTACACCGAAAATCATCAGGGAAGCTTTGCAAGTGCCGACCAATTCCAGTGGCGTCAAAACCAGGCGATCATAGGCACTAAAACTGACCGTCCGCATTTCTGCAGTAGCTTTCATTCCCAAATTGATAAACTCTTTGATATCCTTGGCCCTCACCGGCCCATAAACCACTTTAAAACCAGAAAACTTGGCAACCAGGTGGGCACTTATACCCGGTGCGCCCAATTGTGGTACGATAACTGTTTTGTGAGCCACAAACTTCTCCAGTTGTACTATCGCTATCCGGTTTAGAAGCTCTTGGGTCCCAAAGGTTCCCTTTCCGGCAGCACACCAGACATTGATGCCCTTGGTATCCAGCACTAGAATCCAGGCATCCGCCCCCTTCAATTCTTTTCTTAACCTATCGAAGCTCATTTTATAATTAGCTGAAACCAGGACAGGAGAATTGCTATCAGGTTTTCCCACACTATAAAGAGCGGGTTCCACTTTATAGTTCATTCTGTTAATTCCCCAGCGGGCTTTCCAGGTACCTAAAATATCACTGAACGTCAACTCAGTTGAGGTTTGCATAACTTTCAGTTCTCTGCTGGTTATTTGCATATTACCGACACCTCTTCCAACTGTTTAGGCACTATAATATTCACCACTACTTGCAGCATTCGCAATTATCATCGCACTTGCTTAGACATTGGTCCTTATGAGATTTAATCCCGGATAAAAACTCAGAGATATTTTCTATTACGAGGTCATTGATACAATAATACATCCACGCCCCATCACGCCTTCCAATAACAATCCCGCTATCACACAGAATCCTCATATGATATGACAAAGTCGGTTGAGTAATCTTAAAATTATCTAATAGTTGACAGGCACACATTTCGCCGCAAGAAAGTAAGTCTACTATGTTCAGACGTGTCTGATCGGCTATGGACTTAAATAACAAAACATATTCTGCGTAACTATACTTCATAAAAACCTCCAGTATCTTTTGGGAGCAGATATAGATTAATGTCTATATCCATATTATAACTGCTATATAGATAACTGTCTATATAGCCGGTTGACAGTAAGCACATGTTTTCAAGCAAGTCTGGTTAAGGTAACAACGAAGTTCCATAATCGAGGAGGATCATCGATGGATAAATTGGATCAGTTGCATGAGGCACAGGAAAAGACCGAACAAAATAACAAGAAGCAAGGTAAAAGGCAACCAAACAAAAAGTTACCTAATAAGCAACACAGTACTAATAAATAATCTTGCTGGAAGCCATGATCTTTACAAGGTCATGGCTCTTTTATGTTTCTGTTGGCCTTCAGAATACCTTGGAACCTACCAAAATAAGCAGGAAAATTGCAGCTTTATAGCGAAGAATAACAGGGTCGGATGACGACTGAATGATCATAGACAGAATGTAAAATGGGGGTAATGATGGCTACTGAAGAACTTGGTCAAGTTAATTTGGATTCACATCTGGATAAGCTCTATGAAAACTTTCAAAGGTGTGGAGACACCCTGAATGCACAGATTCTCAACACCCTTAAATTAAAACTCGAACGCCAGGAAGTTGCTGTAGCCTGCTATGGTTATGTCTCTTCAGGCAAATCCAGGTTATTAAACGTGTTAATGGGTGAGGATAACCTCCTGCCGGTAAGTCCACTGTCTTCAAGTAAGAATACAGTGTACATTAGATCGGGTAAATCGTTAAATATAGGGTTATGGCCAAAGTACAAGTCCCCTACCAAGGTTGCTTTACCAGAGCGTGAGCAGTTCCATGCGTTATGTCAGGATCCAAATTTAGAATGCCTGGAGCTTTTTTGGGCTACTCCGGAGGGCCTAAGTTTGATTGACACTCCTGGAATTGATTCAATTGAAAGCGGGCATGAGCAGGCGGGAAATCCCCTCCTCCTTTTGGCGGATCTGGTGATTTACGTAACGGATTACAATCATGTTGAGTCTCAGGTGAATTTCAGTTTTTTGAAAGCCCTGCAATCTCGTGAAATTCCCTATGTACTGATCGTCAATCAAATAGATAAACATGTTGACTTGGAGCTTTCTCTGGCCGATTTTTATACTAAGCTAACTCAAGGCTTGAAACAATGGGACTTGAAACCGCTCAGAGTATATTTTACCAGTCTGACAGAGGACGAATCCCCCGCTAGCCAATTGGAGCAGTTGGAAAAAATGTTATCTGAACTGCGCTTGGAAGGAGCGAAACTTACAGTTTCAACGGTCATCCGCTCGGTACGTCAGGTGCTACATCGCCATAGCAGATTCTTCTCTGAACAGCAAGAGGTTCTGCGTGAACCTCATCTTTGGGTCGGGGAATCAGCCCTTAATGAGCAGGAAATCTTGTTTGCTTTTCAGGATCTGGAAAAGCAAATCCAAATGTTAACCGCTTTGGCGGAAACCATCGATTCTGAAGTTATGACAGAGATAAACCAACTCTTGAAAAATGCTCGTTTATTTAGTTTTGAAACGCGGGAACTGGCCAAACATGTCCTTAGTTCCAGACAGCCCGGTTTTAAAGCAGGTTTTTTTGCCAGTTCAGCTAAAACAAAATCCGAGCAGAAGCAGCGCCTTAATAAACTTCATACGGAACTGGCAACTCGCTCGGAAGCAAACATAACCTGGCATTTGCGCAAGATATTAGCGGAAATACCTGCTCGTTATGACCTAACAGCAGAAAGCTACGTTGATCAGGTATCTCAAATGAACGTATTATTTGAACCTGAACTTTTGCTTCAAACAATACGTCCTGGGGCTATGGTTTCCGGAGAATCTGTCATGAATTATACCAACGACCTGGACGTTGCCCTCAAATCCGTTTATCGGCAAAGTGCTAAAATGTGGATCCAACGCGTTCAGGAAGCCGCAAGCCAAAAAACTCGCCGGGAATTACCGAGCCTTCAGGAACAATTAGAGGACCACAGACGGGTGCTTGGCTCACTAGCCGAATTAAGAAGACTCGATGTGCTCCACAACAATCATATGGCGGAACTGATAACCTTCTGGGAGCAGGCATCTTCTCAGTTTGCGGAAGATCGTCTCTGGACAGACGATAAACTACCTGACTCGAACAGAGATCAAGCTTCAGAGGCGAGTCGTCTGTGGGCAGGTCGTCAGCAAGGATACATGGGGCTGCGGGGGAATGTTAATTTTTCCCAGAGCAAATTTCCCGGGTTAAATACTAAAAAATCGGCTGCGGCGGTAAGAAGAGGACACCCGAAACTATGGGAAACTGTGCAGGATTTAACGATCTGCTCTGATTTGGTAACCCCTTTGCCTGGTTTTAGTTTAAGGGTAAAATCTCTCCGCCAAAGGATAGCCCGCTTAGAAAATAATTTATTTACAGTCGCCCTATTCGGTGCTTTTAGCGCGGGAAAATCCTCTCTGGCTAACGCCCTGCTGGGAGATTCCGTGCTCCCGGTTTCTCCGAATCCCACGACTGCCACTATCAATAAAATTTTACCCCCGACTGATCGATATCCGCATGGTACGACCAAGGTAAAATTAAAGAGCCTCCCTGATCTGACCACTGATGTGCTATCATCCTTAGCGGTGTTTGGGTTAACCGCGACGGACTTAACTCAGGCTTTACGCCAAATTCCTGGCTTAGACACCCGGGATGTCCTGCTCGAAGCAAAACCATACTTAAGTTTTCTCAAGGCTGTTGCGCGAGATCAATCCTCTTTACTAGAGCACTTAGGCGAAGAGTTAACCGTCGATTTTCCTGATTTCCGTGATTTTGTCGTTTCCGAGGATAGGGCCTGTTTTGTGGAAGGCATTGAGCTGTACTTTTCCTGCCCGTTAACGGAATTAGGGGTAGTACTGGTGGATACGCCCGGATCTAATTCCACGAATGTCCGCCATACCAATATTGCTTTTGATTATATTAAAAATGCCGATGCCGTACTATTTGTCACTTACTATAACAATCCTTTCTGTAAGGCTGATGCCCAATTTCTTTCCCAATTGGGTAAGGTTAAAGACTCCTTCGAAATGGATAAGCTCTTTTTCATTGTTAATGCCTCTGATTTGGCCCAAACGCCTGAGGAATTAACGCTGGTCCTGAAACACGTCGAACAGAATTTACGAACCAGTGATATTCTTCGACCACGCCTCTTCCCGGTTTCCAGTCAGTTGGCTCTTTTGGTAAAGCTGGCTGCTGAGGGAAACCTTCAGCCTGAGGAAGAGCAGCTTTTTCGCCGGCGCCTTAAGCTTAGTCCGCAAGAAAAACTTCCAGGACTGGAAAAGGCGCTCTTTGATTCCGTGTTGAAACTATTTGAAACCAGTTTCTATGCCTGTATCGAAGAAGAGTTGATAAACTTAGCGGTAGAATCCGCTAATAAGGAAATACAAAGGATCTTACTGTCGGTAAATGGCTTATTGGAAGCTGCCAAATCTGATGCTTCACAAAGAGCGGAAAAGCTGCAGCGTTACCAGAATCTTGAACAAACGATTCTTTTAGGTTTAGAACAAATTTCTCTTTTAGCGGAGGAAAGTTATATTGCCCAAGAGATTGATGAACTTATTTATTATGTTAATCAAAGACTCTCCTATCGTTATTCCGGTCTGTTTGACCGAGACTTTTTTATCCTGAAGAAGCCAAAAGAGGAGCAGCCTAAGCATGCCGTTCAGCAATGTGTTGGGGACTTTCTCCAGGACATTGAAGTTGAACTAATCCAGGAAATCCATGCTACTTCCCTCAGAACGGAGAGATTTGTGCAAAAATCCTTGGACCTCGTTTTAAACAAGTATGCAGCCTTTGTCAGCCAATCTGATCAGCAGTGCAGTTTGCCAAACGAGCCCAAAATTCCCTCCCAGGAAGAGCCCGAACCGCCTGTTCTTAGCTGGGATACCAACTCTCTTTCTAAAATAGCAGATCTCTATAAAAATCCTAAAGACTGGGTCGAGGGGAAAGGTCGGGCTAAAATGCTGGAAACGGTTATGAAGCTGATACTGCCCAAAATCAAGGCTTGGCTTAATGAATGCAGTCATACCCACAAAGAATTTTGGCATGAATTGTTTGTGCATGAGTGCCAAAAGCTTAAAGAGCAAACTTTTTTGGAAGTATCCGGCTATTACTCTAGGTTAGCCACAGCCCTAGCGGATGGCTATGACGTAAACTACCTGGAACAAGTTCAAACGGAATTGGCTGGATTGGCTGATCAAGGAGGTTGAAAATATGTCCTATTTACTTAAACCATTACAGACAGGCCAGTTAACGCTCCCTAACCGTTTGGTAATGCCCCCAATGGCTACCGCGAAAGCAGATCCTGATGGGAAAGTAAACCAATCAATTCTTGACTACTATGCCGAAAAATCCGAAGGCGGTTATCTTTCACTTATCATAATAGAACACAGTTTTATCACGTTAGATGGGAAAGCAAGTGACCTGCAACTTTCCGTTTCTGACGACAGCATGGTTGATGGCCTGAAGAAATTGGCGGAGGTCATTCACCGTAATGGCTCGAAGACCGTGCTGCAAATAAACCATGCCGGAAGCCATACTAAGCCAAAAGTTACCGGAACTATTCCTGTAGCTCCTTCAGCAGTCTCACACCCACTTGGAAGGAGTATCCCAAATGAACTTACCCGCGCGGAGATTGCCAAGATTATCAGGGCCTTTCAATATGCAGCTCGGCGTACTAAGGAGGCTGGTTTTGATGGCGTGGAAATCCATTCCGCCCATGGTTACCTTCTCAATCAATTCTTCTCTCCGCTAACCAACAAACGTACCGATGAATACGGTGGAAATGTCCATAATCGTATTCGCCTCCACCTGCAAGTCATAGAAGCGATACGCGCCGCTGTAGGTGACGATTTCCTCATTCTTTTACGATTAGGTGTGTCAGATTTTAGAGAAGGGGGAATCATTTTCGATGAGAGTCTGGTTGCCGCCCCTGAGTTTGAAAAAGCCGGTGTCAACATTCTTGACATTTCCGGCGGTTTCACCGGCTATATCGTACCAGGCCTTAGCGGACAAGGTTATTTCGCTCCGTTCAGCGGAGCCCTCAAAAAGGTGGTCTCCATTCCAGTGATTCTCACTGGCGGAATTACCGAAGTACAAGCAGCCGAACAATTGTTGGCTGAAGAGAAAGCAGACCTCATTGGTGTAGGAAGAGCGATTCTTCATGATTCCAAATGGGCGGAGCAGGCTATCAGAAGCCTACGTTAAAATACGCTGTTTTTTCTTTTCATAGATGAGGAATGCAGCTGTCATCTAAACTGGGATGGTGTCCTGATCCCCTGTTTTTTAGAGCTAATCCTTTTAAGAAATTTCTAGCGTATTTATCTCCACACTCTTTATAGTTCTTATGTCCTTCTTTTCTAAGCAGAGCGCTTAATTCTCCTTTTGTCACCATGACTCCTGTTTTTTCAAATATATTAATCATATCATCACTTGTTAGGGATAGCGCTATTTTCAATTTCTTAAGCAGCATATTATTAGGATTGTTAGGTTTCTTACTCTTTAGAATCGGTCTTTCAGCCTGTCCCGGTTTTGGATCTTGTTTCCCTCTTTTAAATATAATAAAGCCATTTAAAAATGACTCCAGCGTACTGTTATTGCATTTTATATTCTCTTCCTTTTCTTCTATTTCGTCATGATCGACACCTTCATTATTGTACCGGTAAGTGTCTTTTGATTTTATGAGCATCTTCCTCACAATTTCTTGGGTTAGTTCAGCGCCGCCGAGTTTAAATATCTCTACCATCTCCGGATCCCTTATATCGAGTGCATATCTTAATCTAATTAAGATATCATTATTATCCATCTATAATCCTCCTAAGCTTTCTTATGCTATACTTGCATTATAGCATGAATATTTCAGCTATATCATCCTTCGGCTTTACTGTAGGTAGTATTGAGATGAAGTTATTTGATTTAATAATGGAGGCAGAACTGTGATAGCAGAAGTATACCCAAATATCTTCAAGAATGAAATAATCCTGCCAAGAAATCCCTTAAGAGCTATCAATAGCTACATCATAACATCCGAGAATCGGAATTTAATTATCGATACAGGCTTTAATACAGCAAACTGCCAGACTCAGTTACTAAGAGGACTGGAAGAACTAAACATTGATCTAAATAAAACCGATCTCTTTATTACTCATATGCATACCGACCACTCCGGTCTTGCTCCAATCCTTAAAAAACACGGCGTACAGGCAATCTATTTTAGTCAGCTGGATGGGGATTTGTTTAATAATACCTCCCGAAAAGGAAATTTCTTTCAAACTATCCAAACGCATAATAAAATATATGGTCTTACAAGCAACAACCCTTTTGGCAAAGATTTTGGGGAAGTGCAGATTGAACCGCTGGAATTCATCCCGTTGTCTGAGGGAAACAAAATAGTCATAGGGGCTTATTGCTTTGAAGTTGTGGATATTCCTGGCCATTCTCCAGGACATATCGGCTTGTATGAAAGAAAACAC
Source organism: Desulfosporosinus sp. (assembly GCA_049302315.1). Lineage (GTDB taxonomy): Bacteria > Bacillota > Desulfitobacteriia > Desulfitobacteriales > Desulfitobacteriaceae > Desulfosporosinus. The sequence continues at coordinate 782 of JBAQLX010000488.1, read as the reverse complement.
CGGTTGTTTTTTTGTGGAGACCATATATTAGATGAAATTACTCCTAATATATCATTCTGGGGATTTGAACAGGACATTTTGGCTACATATTTGAATAGCCTCCAGAAGGTGTACGAGTATGAAATTAATTACTTATTTACTGGGCACAGAAAAGTTCTTAGGGAGCACCAGAAAAGAATCCTTGAGCTCTTTGACCACCATGAAAAACGCCTCAAAGAAGTTTTAACTATTTTGAAAGATAGTGCAAAACCAGTCGGCGAAGTGGCTCCTCATATGCACTGGGATATTGGCAATATAAGGTGGGATGATTTTCCAAACTCACAAAAGTGGTTTGCCTCTGGGGAAGCTCTGTCTCATTTAGAACATTTATTCCATATTGGACTCGTTGACCGAAACGATAAAAATGGGATGTATTTTTATGGGATTATTCCGTGAGCTATCCCCTGATTCTTATCCCCAAAATCAACATCTTCCAGCATTCGCTATATCGCAAATAAAGGGATACCTTATGGCATCCCTTTCAGAGGTAAAGGAATTAAAGTTCCTGCAAAAATCACGCGAGGTTCTCCTTTTCAAACACAGCTTTAAATAAATCGATATAGACTCTTTTGCCATGGATGAGCCTGCTTTCAAATAAAACAAGCTCTGCAACTACGTACTCACCAAATATCTTTGTTTGAACAACAGAAAAATCAACCTTGTCGAGTTTAGGACGAGAAGCCAGGGTTATATGGGGCTTAAACTGTCGTTCATCCAATTTAAAGCCTTTAATTTGAAGTTCA
>JBAQLX010000487.1:0-5340 GCA_049302315.1 Desulfosporosinus sp. | reverse complement strand
AGGAGGTTTGTCATGTCGGATGCAAACATTACAAAACAGGCCCTTGCCAATTCCTTAAAGGGACTGATGGCAAAAAAAGCCTTCAGCAAAATCTGCGTGAGCGACATTGTAAATGATTGTGGTCTGACAAGACAGGCTTTCTATTATCATTTCAAGGATAAATACGACCTCATGAACTGGATTTATTATACGGAAACCGCCCGTTTTATGAGCTCCTATAGCACGGTGGAGCATTGGATGGACGGCTTAACAGGTTTGTATAATTATATGCAGCAAAATAAGACGTTTTATATTAACGCTCTTAACACAACCGGACAAAACTCTTTTCAGGAATATCTGCATAATTACATCCGCGATATTTCGATATCTGTAATAGAGAACATCAAAAACACAGAATTTGAAGAAAAAAAATGGGGATTTATTGTCGAATTTATTTCCACTGCTCTTGTCGGCCTGATTGTGCGGTGGGCCAACAATGGCATGAAAGATGATCCGGCAGAGTATGTAATGAAAATGCGCAGCTTATTTGACGGAAGCATTCTTTGTGAACTGGAAAGCCAAAGCGAAGAGATATCCACGGAAAATCCGATTGAACCGGGATAAATATTATGGCAGCCCATTATTTAATTTGTCGATAATTAGGAACAGCAAAAACAGGATAAGCAGATGAAATGATCTCCATCATTTGTTTTTTTGCCCTTTTACCTTTGCCGTCTGTGTTCGTCCCTTCTCTTCCTTTTACTCTGGGCATTATCCAAAACTCACGCTGTTTTTACCAGCTATTGTTTGAAAAAATCATTTTCATAAAGATGTTTTATTATGACTACGGCAACAGGCAGAACAAATATTCCGATTACTCCGAAGACTTTTAATCCGATATATATGCATATTAACATGACAAGAGGATGCAGCCCTATTTGTTTTCCTGCCAATTTGGATTCCAATATATTACGGACTATAATTATGATAAGATATAATACCGCAAGCCCAATGGCAAACGGTATGTTACCTTTTATAGTAAAACATGATCAGCAGCTTGTGCAGGGCTGCGCGCTCTGAAGTATTTCAAGAAGCGATTTTGCAAGCTCATCTTTCGCTTTGAGATATTCACAATAGACCCTTTCCGCTAGGTTAATCGCCATGTAGCCGTCGCCGGAGAGGATTTTTTCACTGATAACCCGCATATCCCGGAACCATTCCAGCGTAATCAAAGGCTGGCCGTTTTCCCCTCTTACATTGCGCGTAAAGGTATATACGGCGTCCCTGCATGTATCCGAAACGCCATTTTCGGCGATATATACGCCGAATAGATTGCCGAGGCCGATCGCAGAGCGGATATATTCCGGAGTGGTCAATTGCTTCATAGTATCTTCGTTATAGCTTATATGGAACCCATACAGGCAGCGGTTCTGTTTTAATAACCTGAATGCCTTTTGCTCACTTTCACAACTAAAATCCGTACCCTTTATCTGTACGGAAATCATCGTGTTATGGATTTTGCCCAGAGACTCGGCAGTCTGCTCCGAAATTAGGCCGGAAGATACTTTCAATATGAACAGGCATTCATCAAACCGTTTGGCGATTTCACATATGGTTTGTATATCATCCTTTTCGTGCGGACAAGCGATATAGCTGTGAATGCCCAGTTCCCGCCCTTCCCTTATTAAATGTTCCATCTGATGAAAAACCTCTGCATTGGATTCGTAAATATCAAAAATCAGAAGCCAGGGAATAGGAACCCCAGAATAATCCTGTCTTTTTTTCAGCTTATTGGCTCCATATATCAGACTGCTGTACCCCAGATTCAAACCAACTTTTTTTATCGTATCGTTGTTAACATCGGAAGTTATCCTTTTAACCAGCGAATTATAAGGATTCTTTGGATTGGCAATGACCTTTTGGGCGGCATTAAAAAACCATTTCTGATTTTCACTTGTTGAAAAAAGCAGGCCCAAATCAATCAGGTTTCTTATGCTGCGTCTTGTGTTGCTTTTCATCTCTTCCAAAGCTTTACTGACAGCTATATTGATTGTCCGCCTTATCAGCCTGTGCCGCAACTCCAACACCGACAACTCCCTTCAATAATTAAGTACATAATTTAATATACCTCAAAGCGGTGATGTGCTCTATTGACAGATATTTATTTATGTAAAATTTCTTTACACAAGCTGTTTTTGTCTAATTACTCAAAAAATGCTCTATGCTACACTTCACCATAGATTAATTTGATTGGGGGCTGTATCGTGAACAAAATTATCAGTTCTACAGGGATGAAGCTGGCATATGCGTACCTGGATTCAAATCCTGAAAAGAATATTCCAAAGCTCATGGATTGGGTAGATCGTCTTGCTATAAACGATACAATGGAAGTACAGCGTAAGGCGGTCCGCAAGATCATCGAAGATAAGGACAACAACTGGTATAAGCTGATTCTCAGTTTGTGGACAGATGTTGATCCCGGGGTGCGGAAGGCGTTTTTCAAAAACTTCATATTGAACGAAGGCTTCATCGGATGCCCCTTACAGGAAAAAAACCGGGAAAAGTATGACTGCAACATACCATGGGCCATCCTGATGGACCCCACCTCGGCCTGCAACCTCAAATGCACAGGCTGCTGGGCGGCTGAATACGGAAACAAGATGTCCATGAGCTATGAAACACTGGATAGCATCATTCAGCAGGGTAAGAAACTTGGTGTATATTACTTCGTCTATTCCGGCGGAGAGCCGCTTGTACGCAAAACGGATATTATACGTCTTTGTGAAAAGCACAGTGATTGTCAGTTTCTTGCGTTCACGAACGGCACGCTGATTGATGAGACGTTTGCCGACGAAATGCTGCGCGTCAGGAATTTCATACCTGCCATTAGCATTGAGGGGTTTGAAGACGCGACGGATTTCCGCCGCGGACGGGGCACTTATAATGCGGTTATCCGCGCTATGGAGATTCTCAAACGGAAAAAACTCATCTTCGGCACTTCTCTCTGCTATACGCGGTATAACACCGAGGTGATCGGCAGCGAAGAATTTTTCGATTTCCTGATCGACAAAGGGGTGAAATTTGCCTGGATTTTTACCTATATACCGGTGGGGGCAAACGCGGTGCCCGACTTGATGGCAACTGCCGAACAGCGTGAATTTATATATCGCCAGGTCCGTCACTTCCGCCAAATAAAGCCACTCTTCACCATGGATTTCTGGAATGACAGCGAATATGTAAGCGGCTGCGTCGCCGGCGGGCGCAGGTATCTGCATATCAACGCTAACGGGGATATCGAACCGTGCGCATTCATCCATTATTCGGATTCCAATATTCATGAAAAACCGCTTCTTAAGGCACTGCAGTCTCCGCTGTTCATCCATTACCACAGGAATCAGCCCTTTAACGACAATCACCTGCGGCCCTGCCCTCTTCTGGACAATCCGGGCAGATTGACGGCGATGGTGGAGGCGTCCGGTGCGACCTCAACGGATTTCGTCAAACCGGAAAACGTGCACAGCTTGAGCGGTAAGTGTGTGAATGCCGCTGAAAAATGGGCTGTGACTGCAGAAAGACTGTGGGGTGAATCACACAACTGTGCCGGTTGCGCGCAATGCGATGATGAGGCTCGAAAGACCGTTGATTGAAAGAAACCGGCGCTTTCCTTCAGCCTGGGAGACTCATTCTGGCGTGAGCTTGCCATAAAAGCGGCTGTCATGAGGCAGGGAACTTATATATGATAAACGATTTTATTATTTTCACTGATGCCGCATCGGACCTTCCGACAGAATGGATTGAAACCCATGAAATTTCTGTTTTACCGATGCATTTTGAAATAGACGGTAAAAGCTATCGTCATTATCCTAACGGAAGAGAACCTGGATATTCCAAATTCTATCAGATGCTTCGCTCCGGCATCATGGCCAAGACATCGCAGATTAACAGTTCGAAGTACCTGTACTGTTTTGAACCTGTATTAAAACGCGGTCTGGATATTCTCTACATATCTCTTTCTTCAGGATTGAGCGGCGCTTGTCAATCCTCGGCAATGGCCGCGAAGGAGTTGATGGAAAGGTATCCTGAACGAAAAATATACTGCATTGACTCACGTTGCGCCAGCGTAGGACAGGGTATGCTTGTATACCACGCTGCGCTATAAAAAAAGGATGAATCAATTGCTTATTTTAGTAAAATACTTTTTATGGTTTATTGTATATAGCTTTGCGGGATGGGCCTATGAATCCGTAATTTGCTCAATAAATGAACGAAGCCTTGTAAATCGTGGGTTTTTGAATGGCCCGTTATGTCCGGTTTACGGTTTTGGAGCTTTAGCCTCCATATTTATTTTGGATATGAGAACAGACGATCTTTTTATTCTGTTTTTTTCCGGCATGCTAATAGCCTGTACGGTTGAATATATCACTGCGGTTTTGCTTGAAAAGCTGTTTGATGCGAAATGGTGGGATTATTCTAATTACCGCTTCAATATTCAAGGGCGTGTCTGTCTTCCAGGGGCCGTAGTTTTTGGTGTTCTCGTGGTGCTGCTTATCAAGTATATTCATCCGTTTACCGGAGGTTTGCTTGGCCAACTGTCTGCTTGGTGGCAGATTGTTTTATCAATCGTTATTTTTATTTTTCTCATGTTGGATTTGTATATCACTGTGCGTCATCTTCTGGTTCTGAACAGCAGACTGAAAAAGATGCAATTGGCAATAAACCAATTTTTGAAGCAGTATGCACAACAGGCCGGAGAACTTAAAGAGTCTCTTATGAGTAAATTTGAAGAAAGTGGATTTTATAACGAACACATTAAATCTTTAATTAGTCTAAGTCGGGTTCAGAATGTAAGGATTGTTAGGGCATTCCCACGCTTTCGACCCATCAACTATAATGATGCATGGCAAAAGCTTAAAAGCATTTTGTTACGCTCTGATCGCAGGAATTAGAAATTTGCGTTTAAGGGTTTTGATCAGGACCCGACTTTTACAGTTTAATAAAGGCAAGAAGCCCATAGTTGTTGAAACTACGGGCTTCTTCGCGCTTTGATCAGATATTAATTTTGTTATGCTGCAATGATATTCTTCAGGAATTTGTTAAACACTTCCTGCCTCGGATAAATATTGTAAAAATCCGTACCAAACCTATCCTGTATTGACTTATAGTTGGTCACATCAAACGTTGCCTTTCGTAACTGCCCATTATCTGGAACGGACAGGGGACGCAACTATTTTGGCTGAAACAAACGTCTTTCTTGAGGATCACCCCCCTGAAAGAGGATGAAGATGAACGATATTCGATTCCCTAGATTTCTAAGGAGCAGGGAACTGTGTATGAGCATTGTATTCGTGCCATCAAGCGGGG
>JBAQLX010000486.1:0-3125 GCA_049302315.1 Desulfosporosinus sp. | reverse complement strand
ATATCTCTCATTATCTTTCATATACTGTATAATTCAACATGAAGGGGGTGAATTCCTGCTTTTAGACTAGAAATTTAGAGGGTTTCTGCACTGGAATCAGCAATATACTTGATAAACCTTCAATACTCACTATTCTTTCTTTCAGGAAATAGGCTTTGATAACTAACATCATATCCTGTCTTTTTTCTTCACTTATTTGTATTATATGTTTCAAATTACTTCCCTCCGAATCACCAATACGTTTAGTGTTTAGTATTATTATCTCCAATACTTTTTTCTTTCATCCTCCGACTCTCTTACTGCTGAATTACCGCTTCGCCTTTTGGGCTTATAGGCCTCCATTTGCATGTCTTCTTGTGCAATGTAGGGTCTTCCAAGTTTACTGCTGAAAAAACAAGACCCCGCAATCACTTGCGGGGTCTTAGTTTCCTATGGAGCCTATGGCGGAATCATAAAGTACGCCAGGATAGCCATCATTATTCCACATATTCGACTTTGTTCATACCAGAGTGCCTACACTTGGACAGTGCCCTTAGCTTCTACTTAACTACAAGCACAGGGCATTGAGTATGGGCTAGAACACGTTGGGTCACACTTCCTAAGAATGCACCGGCAATAATTCCGTGGCCGTGGCTACCCATTACTACTAAATCAAAGTCTCTTTTTATCTCTTCAATAATCTCAGATGCAGGATGGCCCGAAGTATGCTTCTTATGTAACAGGACATCTCCAACTTCGATACCTGTTAATGCTGCCTCTAAAGCCGCCTCTCCTATTTTTTTTATTTGGTCTGGTGTTATTACAAGACCATAAGACACTTCGTATCCTAAATATACCTCTGGAGAGAATGTAACATGGAAAAGTTCCACTTCAGAATTAAATTGCTTTGCTAGTTTTAATGCAATGATCAAGGCCTGACGTGAGGAATCCGAGACATCTGTGGGAACTAAAATCCTTTTAAACATTTTCATACCACCTTTATTTTCTATTTGTGAGCTATGTTTTTCCGAGAGTTTCATTGACTAAGAGTATGATGATCGTTTTTTCTAGGTACTTAGATTAAATCCCACCCCGTCAAATCCATTGCCGAACTGCCATTATTGACCAATGTTACTACTTCACCAGCTAAATCAATACTTGAGATTGAAACGGAACCAGATGAAGCAGCGGGCTGCGTTGCTGGAACAGTCGTACTTGGAGCAATCGCACTTGGAGCGGCAGAAGGCATAGAGCCATTTCTATTAAATGTTACCGTCTCCCCATCACAGGTGGCCACAATAGTACCATCATGATCCGTCCTAAACACTTGAACACCGGCTCCAGCGAGCCTGGATAATGCAGATGCAGCAGGGTGCCCATAGTCATTACCTGTTCCAACAGAAATAATCGCATATTTAGGTGAAACAGCCTTTAGGAAAGCACTGCTGGTAGACGTCGAACTGCCGTGATGACCAACTTTAAGCACATCCGCTTTTAAGTTCTGACCATTCTTGAGTATTTCACTCTCGGAAATTTCTGAGGCATCGCCCGTGAATAGAAAGGTTATCTTCCCGTAGGTCAATCTCAAGCCTGCACTATAGTCATTTAGCTCATCATACCCGCTCCCATTAGGGGCCAGGAATTGTCCAGTTAACCCCGGCACATCAAGTGTAACACCCATCTTAGCTTGGATTCGTTTGGTTCCACTCGTAGTGAGAGCGGAGATGAAGTCTTCAAATGTTTTTGTTGTAGTTGAAGCATTTGGCATATAGACTGCTTTGACAGGAAAACTCTTAATCACAGTATCAAGACCACCAATATGATCCTCATGTGGGTGGGTGGCTATTACTGCGGCTAGCTCTTTAACCTGTTGTGACTTTAAATAGTTTACCACGTTGGGTCCATCTGGATTATTGCCTCCGTCGATTAGCACTGCTGTATCATCCGAGGCTTTTATTAATATGCTATCTGCCTAGCCAACATCGATATAATGTACTTGTAGGGTTCCGTTTACCTGAGTGGCCGAAGGTGCTGCGGTTGATAATCCATCAGTTGTCTGGTTATTGCTTTCCGGGGCAGTTGTTGTTGATGTGTTTCCACAAGCAGCGACCAATAAAGTTAACCATAAGACGATCACCCATAACAATTTAGATTTCCTCAAAATGATACCTCCTAAATGTCAAAGAAGCCCTTCATCATTTCCTCGGCTTTTTGCCGTCGCTCTTTGGTGTTCGTTTGGTCAACTGAAATACTCATGGTAATAACGTCTCCCTCTTTAACATCCGGAGGTAACAGGGAGCGTGGGAAATTAAAGGCAGCTCTCCCGTATTCAATTACTGCCCAATCCCCCTCAAAGCGATCTACAATAAGCATGTAATGACCCTCCTTGTTTAAACTATTATCACTTATTCATCGTCAGTTTCTCACCAAACAACAAAGTTAACTTTCCACATCTTTCCTGGATCTCCTCCTAAGATCGTGGAAATAATCCCATAAATACAAAAAACCAGACCAAACGATCTGGAGAATAACTTGAGAACTGATTTCACCATACTCACTCTTTAAGAAAGACTTTACCCTGACGGAGGCTACGCCATGGAAAGAATCCATCTGATGATCACCCACCTAATCTGTTCATCAATTGTAGAGTGTAACCCAAACTCGAAATTCCCTATTCAGGCCATGGACATTCCGAACAGGATGCACTATTATCCCATGGTTGGATCCCAGAAACCCAGATAGATAAAAACGAACCTGTTACGCCAAGACCGCTTGGTCGGTCGGAGAAATTTCGCCACCCCCACAGGCTCGTCTCAGCCATTCACTTGCGACCGCAGAAAATGAACTGCTCTTCTCGGTTTGAAACCTGCTCCAAACCCGACCCACCTTCATATCGGATTTGCATCGTGCTCTTCGAGCACGTTCTTGGCACAAGCTAGGTCGGTTGGGTTCGCTCATACGGAGAGTGAATTTCCTTTTTATCACCATGCGCAATGCACTTATTTCTTCTTTTTTAACTTCGTGCGGCAAGAAGTCTCCCGCCTCTAAGCTACCTTACTCACGATAGTGAGTGCGTAGGCGGGAGATGAATTGCCGCCCTTTTTATGCCAATTGAGCATTGATAATCGCTTAAATGCATGATATAA
>JBAQLX010000485.1:0-1653 GCA_049302315.1 Desulfosporosinus sp. | reverse complement strand
GGATTATCACCTCCGCCGTAACTATTGTGCGTATAAGTCACATAGCTTGAAGAAATTAGAAGGTTTTCTTACTGGTTAAAATTATTTCACGCTGTAGTGATAATCTGACTATGAAAGTAGTAGAAAGTAAAGGTTCATTTTTTCTTGCACAATCACTAGCATCACATAAAATTGATGATCTTTTGTCAAGTCATAACTAACCTTGATATTCAGCGTATATCATTGAAAATCTACGATATCTTCTTTAAGTGGATCAAGCAACATCTGACGATTAAGTATCTATTTTACTGCACAGGTCCTTCCTCCCACCCGTTGAACCATACTTCTGTCTTCCTTAATCGGTAGGGCCCTCTCCACATAACAACACTTTGTTTGCCATGGTATTTTTCTCTTTAGCGAGGTTGTGAAAATTCCCGCACAATTCGTTCATAGAACGCCTTAAGTTCGTCCTATTCCATACGATGGATGTTGTAGTTAGATATAATGAGTCAGTCACCCCTCTATATATTTTTTCAACTGAATCAATTCATAATTTCTAAAAATTAATATCCACGCCACCATATGTAGTATAGTTCTATAACTATTCCACTATATCTAGTGGTAATACGCTTTACAATTGAATTTATGAAATTGATTCAACTACTAAATATATAAAGCTGCTCTTAACTTTTTCGAGAGCAGCTTTTCCTTATTTTGGTTTTACCCAATGCTGACATTTTATTTGGCAAATCGCTCCGGATGGAATAAATTAAGGTTGATCCGCTCAGTTCTGCCGTTCAAAATTAGATCTGCTACGATGCACCCAGTAACGGGAGCATGCATAAAGCCATGCCCGCTGAACCCGTTAGCCAAAATAAATCCGTTTAAGCCTGGCGCTTCGCCGATAATCGGCAGAAAATCAGGTGTTTGTTCGCAAATCCCCGTATAAGTGCGCAACCATTTAATATCTATGGCGGAAGGAATTGTATCGATTGCTGCCAGAAAAAAATCTTCAGCTTTAGATTTATCAACCGCGTCTTCCAGTCCGGGCCAAGTGTAATTATCTGTTCCCCCCAATAAGACCACCTTGGCGCTGACTTCCTGATGCAAATAGAAACCGGAAGCCAAATCCATAATCAAGGGCGTAGCCGGCGGCACGCCTCTGGGGTTGGTACAGACGTAGACCTGACGGCGGAAGGGCTGCACAGGAAGCGTAATCCCCGCCATTGCCGCAAATTGGGCAGCATACGGACCAGCGGCATTTACTATAATTGGGCTCCAAATAGTCCCTTGCTTTGTTTCAATGCCTTTTATTCTATCTCCATCGATGATGATTTTCGTTGCTTCCCGTCCAAAATGAACGGCGGCGCCTTTGCGGCGTACCGCTGAATATAATCCAGCCAAAACAGCATACGGATCAGCATAGGCATCCCACGGGCAAAATGTTCCGCCCAAGAAGCGGTCTCTGCTGAGATATGGGAAATTCGCCAGCAGTTCTTCCTGTTTTAGGAGCTTCATAGGTATGCCCTCAGCCTTAGTTTGTTCCTTTGTCAATTGAAATTGATTCCACAATCCCTCATCAGCGGCCAGCATTAAGCCCCCCTTTTCCAGATACCAAATTGGGGTATCAAAAGCTGACTCATAATTTTGGAAGAAATCCCTGCTGAGTAAACT
>JBAQLX010000484.1:0-3274 GCA_049302315.1 Desulfosporosinus sp. | reverse complement strand
CTGCCTTGGATGACGTAAAACACATCATCATCGTTACCGTGGGCCACACCCATGAGGAAACCGGTTCCTACCGGGTCAACCTTACCGATAGCAATCCCTTTTCCGGCCCGGCCTTGAGGTTTATATTCCTTTAACGGTGTACGTTTTACGAATCCTCGTTCAGTCACCGTTATTAAATCACCCAAAGGATTTTCTTCGGAACCGGTCAGCAGCAACGCATCCACAATCCTATCTTCATTACCTAAAGTCATTCCTTTGACACCGCGTGCTTTACGTCCCATTGGGTTGACTTCCGTTTCCTGGTAGCGTATGGCCTGTCCTAGACGCGTGACGAGGAACAATTCCCCAAAGGTTTCGCCCAGGAACACTTTGACCACGGCATCACCCTCTTTCAGGCCCATGGCTTCCGTGGAGCGAGCGTTTACAAAATCACTTGCCGCGCTTCGCATAACCTGTCCCTCCTTTGTAACAAACACGAAAAAGCACGCATCTGATGCATCTTTGACGGGAATAGTGGAGACTATTTTTTCCCCTAAAGACAAGGGAACTAAATTGGTTAGGGGGCCTCCTTTATCTTTATTCCTGGCTTCCGGAACAGTTTTGGCCTTAATACTGTAGAATTTGCCCGTATGGGTAAAGAAATACAGCGTATCCTTATCCGTGCAAGTGATCCTCTCCGCTAAGGTATCTCCATCCTTAAAAACACAGATTAGGGCATTCCCTTTATTTTTCCTGGTTTGGAGAGGCATCCTTTTAATAAAGTCCTTCGTTGTGAGCATGACTTCGATGCGGCTTTCCGGTTCCGCCCAGGAACTCAGATCATGCCGATCCCTCATTTCCTCAGGCAGAAGGAGCGTACGCCGATCATCTCCATACTTATCGGCAATCTCTTTAAGTTCTTTTTTGATAATGTCGTAAACCTTATGCACATCCGCCAGGATACCTTCTAACTCCGCCATGAGTTTTAACACGTCGGCATGTTCCTTTTTAATCCCTTCCAATTCAAAGTTCGTTAAGTTTTGCAGCTTCAGATCCAAAATGGCCTGTGCTTGGCTCTCGGATAGTGCAAAACGGGTAATAAGCGCTGTTTTGGCCAGCGTTGGGGTCTTACTGGCCCGAATAAGGGCAATCACTTCATCCAGGTTATTAATGGCGACGACTAATCCTTCCAGAATGTGAGCTTTTAAACGGGCCTTTTCTAAATCAAATTCCGTCCGTTTCGTGACAACGATTCGGCGATGGCTAATAAATGCGGCGTTGATTTCTTTAAGCCCCAGGACCTTTGGTGTACCTTCCGCCGTGATGATTAAGTTGATGATCCCAAAGGTATCTTCCAGCTGGGTATGTTTATAAATCAGCCGCAAAATGTTCTGCGGATCGACATCTTTACGGCATTCGACCACAAGTCGCATGCCCTCCCGATCGGACTCATCCCTGACCTCGCTGATTCCTTCAATTTTACCCAGATCGGCAAGCGTCTCAATCTTGGCAGCCAACGTTGCTTTATTAACTTGATAAGGGAGCTCGCTGATCACGATTAAGCTTTTGCCATTTTTAGCTTGTTCGATCAGTGCCTTACCACGCATCGTCACTTTGCCGCGTCCGGTTTGATAGGCATTAACTATACCCTCTGTGCCGATAATCAGTCCGCCGGTGGGGAAGTCCGGCCCACTCACCTTTTCCATAAGCTCATCGACCGTAATCCGCGGATTATCTATTTGCCGGATCACCCCGGTTACGACTTCCCGCAAATTATGGGGAGGCATATTCGACATCATACCGACGGCAATACCAGACCCTCCGTTGACTAGGAGGTGAGGAAAAGGACTGGGGAGAACGACAGGTTCTTTCAGCCGTTGATCATAGTTTGCTTTGAACAGAACCGTATTCTTCTCAATATCCTGGGTCATCAATTGAGCTAAATGCGTCATTCTCATTTCCGTGTAACGCATAGCTGCCGCATTATCTCCATCGATTGAGCCGAAATTTCCTTGACCATCCACCATTGGATATCTTGTTGCCCAGGGTTGGGCCATACGAACTGCGGCATCATAGATCGACGAGTCCCCGTGGGGATGGTATTTTCCCATACAGTCCCCTACCAAGCGGGCGGACTTGCTGTAGGGTTTATCCGCGTGCATTCCGATTTCGTCCATAGCATAGAGAATCCTGCGCTGAACCGGCTTCAGGCCATCCCTCACATCGGGAACAGCCCGCTGCAAGATAACATGTTTGGAATACCCCAAGAACGCTTCCGGTAAGACGTCTTCGAGTGGACGCTGCATAATATTATCTTCCGTAATACTCATCGGGTATATTCTCCCCCCTCTCCAACTCTACCAAACCCGAGTCATCAACATTATAATAGGGAAGAGCTATCTATTTCGCCCTTCCCTTTATATCTTACGACATATAGTCATCTATCAGCTTCTGCAATTCTTCTTCCGTCATCACACCCGCTTGGCTCCTCATTAAATCAGTATCATAAGTGTTTTCTCGAGTATCGTCTTGGCCGGAGCTGCCTCCTGAAAAGCGGGCAATCGCACTGTCCAGAATAGTTTTAACCCCTTGCAGCATTTCCTGAAATGCATCTTGCGCTGTCGTATAGGCGACAATTGTAGGGTTACGATCCATTTTCGTTTCGATTTCAGCGACCTCAGTTTTATCGGCAAACCCGTTACTTTGTTGAATCTCCATAAAACGTTGGTAAGCTATCTCTAATTCTGCAATTAATCGTTGAGCTGACTCGTCGGCTTTCATTGCCTCTTCACAACGTTGTAATTCTGCACCCTCCAAACTTTGGGCAATGGCCGCAGCCAGAAGTTCCGCCTTTTCTCCAATTTCACTGTTCATCAATTATTCACACACCTCCGAAGATTACATTCTACGTGGAATTTGATATTCCTGTAATTACCCTTCTTATTGTACAACACGGCTTGGCAAGACTCAACCAGCTTTCTTTACATCTCCTCCTCATCGCGCTCCCCTTGAATCGGAAGAGGATAAGCTACAGATCATCATCCGTAAAGACAATATTCTCCATCAAAAAATCACGCCGCGGCTCGACTAGCTCACTCATCAGGATTCTGAGCTTACGCTCTGCTTCCAAAGTATCATCAATCGTCACCTGAATCATGCGTCGATTGGCGGGATTCAGGGTTGTTTCCCAAAGTTGTTCCGGATTCATTTCCCCAAGTCCTTTGTAGCGTGAAATCTTAGCCGTTTTCCCTAATTCCTTGAGTTCTTTCCTTAATTCGTACTCGTTGAAAGCATA
>JBAQLX010000483.1:0-2471 GCA_049302315.1 Desulfosporosinus sp. | reverse complement strand
AATCTTCCGGGCCTTTACCCTGCAGCGCGTCAGCCACTTCAAGGATCTCCAGGCTATTTCCCACAGCTCGCCCAAGCGGTTGATTCATATTACTTAACACCGCAATCGTCTGACGTCCCAGCGCTTTTCCAATATTCACCATTGTCTTGGCCAGCATCCGTGCCTCCTCCACGGTCTTCATAAAGGCGCCTGAGCCGTACTTAACATCCAGGACGATCCCCTGTGCTCCCGCAGCTATTTTCTTGCTCATGACCGAAGAGGCAATCAGAGGAATAGAACTGACAGTCGCCGTGACATCACGCAGAGCATAAAGCAATTTATCGGCAGGGACAAGGTTTCCCGTCTGAGCGATGACAGACAAACCAATTTTCTTTACTTGAGCTAGGAACTCTTCCTGCGTAAGCTCCGCCCGGAAACCTGGCACGGCGCTGAGTTTATCAATTGTCCCTCCTGTATGTCCCATCCCTCTCCCGGACATTTTCGCAATAGGCACGCCACAGGCTGCAACCATCGGTCCGAGCAGCAAGGTCGTCTTGTCCCCCACCCCTCCGGTACTGTGTTTATCCACAATCCGTCTCCCGAGGGCGGAAAGATCCAGTTGATCCCCGCTTTGGGCCATTGCCAGCGTCAGTTCGGCCGTTTCTTCGAGCGACATCCCCCGAAAATAGACAGCCATAGCCCAGGCTGACATTTGATAATCCGGGATATCTCCCCGGACATAGCCCTTAATGATAAAGTTGATTTCCGACTTGGAAAGAGATTCCCCATCCCGTTTCTTTTCAATCAAGTCGACCATACGCATCTGAAATCACTCTTTCTTTTTATGGCACATTCAAGAAAATAACCAGTCAGTATGCAAGTCTATTTTGTGTCATACTGCGTCGGCATGTTCACCTAATAGCCCGCTATGAGGTGAACATACCTCCTTGTCTGACGCAAAATATCCATTGCATCTTTGACTTGTTCTTTTTTTTCATATGCCTAAAGCACCTTTACCAACGCCTGAACAAAGTGCACAAATTGTTTTTCAATTCGTCCCGCCGTTTCCATGACTTCCCGATGACTGAGTTTTTGTTCCAGGATACCGGCCGCCATATTTGTCACGCAGGAGATGCCCAAAACTTGCATTCCTCCATGGTTAGCGGCCAGCACTTCCGGTACGGTACTCATGCCGACCATATCAGCGCCAATCGAACGTAAAAAACGTATTTCGGCAGGAGTTTCATAGTTGGGCCCACTCAGAGCTGCATAAACCCCTTCCTGAACATTTATCCCCAATTCTCTGGCGATCACTAAGGCCTTTTGCCGCCAATCCCTATTATACGCTTCGCTGAGGTCCGGAAAACGTGGGCCTAAACTCGATAAATTGGCACCCCGCAACGGATTGTCTCCCATCAGGTTGAGATGATCCTTAATGAGAATCAGGTCCCCCGGTTGAAAGACAGGATTTATCCCCCCGGCGGCATTCGTGACCACGAGACCGCTCACTCCCAGGACTTGCATGACCCGAACCGGGAAGGTCACTTCGTGCATCGTGTACCCTTCGTAAAAGTGAAAGCGTCCTTGCATGACCACGACCTGGCGACCATCGACGTTACCGAAGACCAATTGCCCGGCATGCCCTTCCACAGTCGAAGCAGGGAAATGCGGAATGTCTTTATAGGCTATCACCTGCTTTTCCAGAATATGATCGGCAAAAGCGCCTAACCCTGAACCCAGGATCACACCGAGTTCCGGCAGCACTGGGACACGCTCCATAAGATATTTACGCGCTTCCGCCAGCTTATCGCTATATCTCTTTTTTGAAATCATTGCTTCATCCTCCTTCAATCAATAGGTAAAAACTTTTCCCTTGAGCCAGCGGCTCGGTCTCCAGGTATTCGGTCACTGTAGCGCCTATGTCCGCAAAAGTCGATCTGACTCCCAGGTTAACCCCTTTTTTCAAATTTGGTCCGCAAACAAGTAACGGGACATATTCCCGGGTGTGGTCCGTGCCGGGCCGGGTAGGATCACAGCCGTGATCAGCCGTAATAACAAGCATATCTTCTGAGCGCAGAGCTGCATAAATTTCCGGTAAACGTTGATCAAACTCCTCTAAAGCCCGCGCATATCCTTCCAGATCATTGCGGTGTCCATATAACATATCGAAGTCCACCAGGTTGGTCATGATCATGCCGGATTTTACCTTACCCATGTATTCCAAGGTCTTCTGAACGCCCTCCATATTCCCCTTTGTGGTCACAAAGTCGGTTATTCCTTTCCCTGCATAAATATCATGGATTTTCCCCACGCCGCAAACCTCAAGACCCCGTTCCTGCACATATTCCATCAAAATTTTATTAGGTGGGGCAAGCGTAAAATCATGCCGATTTGAAGTTCGGTAAAATTGTCCGGCTTCACCGAGAAATGGCCGTGCAATGACTCGGCCAACTTGCAGCTCATCGGTCAGTATTACCCGGGCAATCTGACAG
>JBAQLX010000482.1:0-6406 GCA_049302315.1 Desulfosporosinus sp. | reverse complement strand
CTTACCATATATTGTTAATAGTTAAAGAGAAGAAAGCAACCGCATAAATACAACATCAGTGTTTTGATGTAATTATTTGATGTAATTAAAGGAGGAATATTAATATGGAATTACGTTCCGTTGCTTATAATCCTACTCAAGCCCCTGGAATGCAGGGAATGCAGGGAATGCAGGATATGCACGGTATGCAAGGAATGCAGGGAATGCAGGGTATGCCTGAAATGCAAGGGATGATGCCTGGAATGCAGATGGCTCCTGGGATGTATCCGCCGGGTGGTTTCGTTAATCTTGACGTAGACATGGACCCTGGTATGGTTAGTTATGATGTCGGCGGACCTATGCCTTGCTCTCCGTGTGGCACACCTGTAATGCATCACCACAAGCCTTGCCCGATGCCGACCCCTGCCCCTGAAAATAGAGTCTATGTGGTAAAAAAAGGGGATACCGTTTACAAGATTGCAAAACGCTTTGGAACGACGATGCAAGCTATTATCGCAGCTAACAACTTGCAAAATCCAGATCTTATTTATCCGGGACAAATCTTATTAATACCAACAGTATCTACTGGGGAGTTTTACGGCTAAATCACACGCCATGAACGCGATATAAGCATAACGATAGAAAAAATGAACCTGAACCCTGAGCTAAGGCCTGGGGTTCAGGTTTGCTTGTCCAGAGTAAATACCTATAATTCTCTGTATAGGAAGAAATTCGACAAAATTAGACAGCTTAATGGGTACGAGGGGTAGGACCTGCTTCCTTATTCAAAATATTTGTTAAAAAGAATTAGATTTAGGGTTGCAGGATAATCTTTCTGAGCGTAGAATAAGTGGGGTAGAGTGGGACGAAGTGGGGTAGATAACCATAGTGGTGGGGTGAACAACATGTTTATGGGGGAATACATTCATACGATCGATGGAAAAGGCCGGTTGATTGTTCCGGCAAAATTCCGTGAGGCCTTGGGAGAACAATTTATTGTGACCAAAGGCTTGGATCATTGTTTGTTTGTTTACCCTCCTGCAGAATGGAATACCTTGGAACAGAAGTTGCGCGCTTTGCCGTTTACCCAACCCGATGTTCGTGCTTTTGTCCGTTTCTTTTTTTCCGGGGCGACGGAATGTGAACTGGATAAGCAGGGAAGAATCCTCTTGCCGGCTAATTTGCGTGACTATGCGCAGTTGGAGAAGAATCTGGTTCTGGTTGGAGTGTCAAGCCGCATTGAAATCTGGAGCGAGACACTTTGGACAGAATACAGCCGGCAAGCGGAAAGCGCTTATGCCAGTGCAGCTGAATCCTTGGTACAGCTGGGTATATAGAAAGGAACGGATTTCCTTGGATTTTCATCATGTCACTGTCTTGTTGGATGAAACGGTTGAGGCGGTAGTTACGAACCCCTCCGGTACATATGTTGATTGTACACTGGGTGGGACCGGACATAGCAAAATGGTTTTAACGAAGCTCGATACATCAGGAAAACTGATCTGTTTTGATCAAGATGCCTTGGCGATTCGGCACGCGAAAGAAATCTTTGGCGAAGATGAACGGATCACCTTAGTCAATCGAAACTTCGAATATTTGGAAGAAACCCTCAAAGAATTTGACTTACGGCCCGTGAATGGAATTATGTTTGATTTAGGAGTCTCGTCTCCCCAACTGGATGAAGCTGAACGCGGTTTTAGTTATCTGCAGGATGCACCCTTGGATATGCGTATGGATCCTTCGAACTCCTTAACCGCTCGGGAAATTGTGAATACGTGGTCTGAGGAGGAGTTGGCTCAGCTTATTTGGAAATTTTCTGAAGAAAAATGGTCCAAACGGATTGCCCAATTCATCGTCCAAACACGCAACGAGCGGTGTCTGGAAACAACGGGCGATCTGGTTCAGGTGATTAAAGCGGCGGTGCCTGCAGCGGTTCGAAGAAGTGGGCCTCATCCAGCCAAACGTACTTTTCAGGCAATCCGAATTGCTGTGAACGATGAATTGGGGGTCTTGGATCGAGCGCTGGATCAAGCGCTGCGTTGTCTGGATCATGGAGGCCGGATCGCCGTGATAACCTTTCACTCACTCGAAGATCGTATTGTAAAAGATAGAATGAAATCCTGGCTTGGGCATTGCACGTGCCCGCCGGAATTACCGGTATGTCGCTGCAAGGCTGTTGCCTTGGCTAAGGTATTGACACGAAAACCCATTCTTCCCTCGGAAGAGGAAGTAGAGCAAAATTCACGTTCCAGAAGCGCTAAATTACGGGTCGCCGAAAAGATATAACGGTCTAAAGTAAAGGGAGGAGGAATACCATTGGTAGTAGCCCAGGAAAAGATTGAGTGGCAGGAGCCATTGAAGCGAAAATCCCGCGAGAGAAACCCCCGACCCGCCGGAAAAGGGGGTCGGTTCGCCAAAGGAAAAAGCATTTTAGGATTGGCTTTAATTGTTGGGCTGACTGCTTCCATCGGGGCGGCAACGATTCAACTGACAGTTGTTCAGGGGGCGGAAGTACGGAACCTGGAAAAGGAGATTTCCGCGCTCAAAGTTCGGAATAATCTTCTCCAGATGGAGGCTGACAAACTTCGTGCGGTAGGTCGGATTGAAAGTGCAGCATTAGCTATGGGCATGGAAAAACCTGCTGGGACGGTCTATGTGGCAGGTTCACTGCCTTCGCCCAATAATCAAAAGGTGGCTCCGTCGACTCTGGCAGCAGCACAATCTACGGAGGGTAAACCCACAGCGCTAAAGCAATTATCACAGATATTTACGAGCTTCTTTGCTTCAACACAGCGTTAAGATAAAGGCGCTTTGGGTACGCGGAGCCTCCGGGAAATTGGGGGTGAGGACACATGGGTCCTTTTGTTGTCATGCGTAAACGAATCGCTTTTCTTTTTTTGTGTGGAAGTATTTTTTTTATAATCCTGATAATTCGACTTGGGTATGTGCAACTTAATCAGGGAGCTGATTTACGAAAAAAAGCGGACGATTCTCATTTCCGTGGTGTACCTGTCGCACCTAAACGCGGAAATATTGAGGATCGGCAAGGAAATGTCCTGGCTATGAGTATCAGTAGTGAAACAGTTTATGCCATACCGGCGGAGGTTAGGCAATCTGGCAGAGCCCAGGAAATGGCCCAGACCTTGTCCCCGCTATTAGGAAAATCTGCCTCGGAAATTGAACAGCATATAACGAAACGTACAGCGTTAGAATACATTCAAAAGCAGGTTAAACCGGAAGCAGCGGCTCAAATACGAGCTTTGGCGTTCCCGGGAATTGGAACCACCGAGGATAGCCAGCGGTATTATCCGTTTGCAACACTAGCGTCTCATATTATTGGATTTGCCGGGATTGACAATCAAGGTCTTGAAGGAATTGAGTTGACCAGAGAATCTGAGCTAAAGGGGATAGCCGGCAGTATTCTTCAGGAATTTGGCGCCAATGGGATTCCTCTACCCCAAGCGGAGCATCAGTACCTGGTTCCCAAACAAGGAAATACAGTGCGTTTGACCATTGATAAAAACATTCAGTTTTTTGCGGAACGAGAGTTGCAGAAGTTGATGTCTGGCCAGGGTATCAACATGAACGGACAAGTACCCAAGAGCGCTTCAATTTTGGTCATGGATCCGAATACGGGAGAAATGTTGGCTTTGGCTTCGGCGCCGACCTTTGATCCCAATAATTATCAGGAAGCAGATCCCGGTACCAGGCGAAATATCGCGATTCAGAACGGATATGAACCGGGGTCGACCTTTAAGGTTATTACCTTGGCGGCCGCTCTTGAGGAAAAGAAAATTAAGCTTACGGAGCGCTATTTCGATAAAGGGTCTTACACTATTCTGGGTAAAAACGTGCGCTGTTGGAAGGCTGGAGGACATGGCGACCAAACGTATATGCAGGTAGCCGAGAATTCCTGCAACCCGGGTTTTATCGAGATGGGTCAACGTTTAGGAATGGATAATTTTTATAAATATCTGCGAAATTTCGGTTTTGGTCAGAAAACAGGGATAGAAATGTCTGGCGAAGCCCTGGGCATTCTTGCCAATAAGAAAAAAGCGACCGCGCTGGATTTGGCGACCATGTCCATCGGACAAACGAATAACGTCACGCCTATTCAACTGTTGACGGCTGTGTCAGCAGTGGCTAACGGCGGAACGTTAAGGAAACCACAACTGGTGAAAGAAATTGTCGGTCCCAGTGGAAAGGTAATCACTCCTTTTAAAAAAGAGGAGATTCGACGTGTTATCAGTGAGGATACTTCAAAACTGGAACGTGAAGTCCTGGAATCCGTCGTGACCAATGGAACTGGACGGCGTGCTTTTCTGCCCGGTTATCGTGTGGCGGGGAAAACAGGAACAGCTCAAAAAGTGGTCAACGGAGGGTATATTCAAGGGGAGTATATTGCTTCGTTTGTGGCCTTTGCTCCGGCTGACAACCCACGATTGGCGATGTTGGCCGTAATTGATGGTATTCCATTTTATGGGGGAGTTGTCGCAGGCCCTGTGATCCAGAGCGTCATGCTTGATTCTTTGAGATACCTTGGTATTAAACCAGATGCTCAGGCCCCTTTGACGCCCGGCAAACCTATGCCTGGACTTGAATTTCCACCGCTTAAGAAGGCGGCTGCCGTTCCTTCAGTCTTGGGCCTACCCATAGCCGAGGCGCAAAAGATTTTGAATCAAGCAGGTTTTAAGGGGATGACGGAAGGTCAGGGCGAAATGGTACTGGATCAAATTCCCCATGGGGATACACAAGTCGAAGAGGGATCCAATGTACTCCTTTATCTCGGTGAGGATGCCTCCACTCCTACGCTTGCCAATTGGTGGGAAGACGAGGACGAAGATATTGAAGCAATCCGTAGCCTGACGGGGCGTGTTCCTATTTCGGTCAGTCCTCCTGGACGTTAAGACAGAGATCAGAGGTCAGATGCCAGAAGTCAGATCAATGGTATGGGTTTATACGGGCTTTGATAAAGAAATAGAAGCAATGGAAAGTGGATGATCGTCTGGTCGAGGTCTGCAGGAGGGGTAAATTGTCTATAATAAACTTGGATTAGATGATCCAGATGATGTGTCGACATGAAAAACGTTGGGGAGGAATGATCAGAAATGCCCACAGCGAAAGCACTGGCGGAGATAATCGAAGGAATTGAGGTGCAGGCCTCATCTGGAAATAGTCAAGTCATCGTGCGTGGCATGTCCATGGATTCGCGGCGAGTCCAACCGGGCGATCTTTATGCCTGCGTGCCCGGATTTCAGGTTGACGGCCATGACTTCGCGGCGGAGGCTGTTGCTTCAGGAGCTGTGGCCTTGGTCGTGGAGCGCTTTTTGCCTTTGAATGTTCCTCAAGTAAAGGTTTCCAATGTGCGCCAGGTTCTAGGGCCGTTAGCTGCCGCTGTGTATGACCATCCCAGTGAACAGTTGGAGTTAGTCGGGGTAACGGGGACGAATGGGAAAACAACGATTACCTATCTTATTGAAAAAATCGGAATAAAGCACGGCAAGAAAGTTGGCTTAATCGGTACACTTGGTTCTCGGATTGATGGACGAGAGATTCCGGGGGAAAGGACGACACCGGAAGCCATTGAAGTTCAAAAGCTCTTGGGGGACATGGTTGCGGAAGGGGTAAGCCTGGCTGTGATGGAAGTTTCCTCTCACGCCATGGATCTTGGACGCGTGTCGGGCTGCGAATTCGATGCTGGCATTTTTACCAATTTGACACAGGATCACCTGGATTATCATAAGACAATGGCGGATTATCTTGACGCTAAAAGCAGGTTGTTTATCAATCTTGAAGGGAAGAAACAGCCCAAGATCAGCATCTTGAATGGGGATGATTCCTCATTTAAGATGCTGAGTCAAGCTTCGGCTGCTCCGGTTGTTAGTTATGGGATGGACAAGGAAGCAGATTACCAGGCCGAGAACGTGCAAGTCACCTCGCAGGGGGTACGCTTTGCGGTACGCTTCCGTGAGGGCCGACAGGATATACAGTATTCCACGCCAGGGGTTTTTAGCGTCTATAATGCCTTGGCTGCTTTTGTTTGGGGCGTTGAACGGGGTTATAGCCCAAGATCTATTGCGGAAGCCCTGGCGGAAATTCCGGGAGTGCCGGGGCGTTTTGAAAGTATCCGTCTTGGGCAGCCATTCCAGGTCATTGTGGATTACGCTCACACTCCCGACGGCTTGGAAAACGTTGTGCGCACAGCGCGGGGGTTTACGAAAGGGAGACTTATTACAGTCTTTGGCTGTGGAGGAGACAGGGATCGAGGAAAACGCCCGCTCATGGGAGAGATTGCCTCACTGTTGAGTGATTTTGTCATAATCACTTCGGATAATCCCCGTACGGAAGAGCCTGATCAGATTATTAAAGAGGTGTTGGTTGGAATTTCCGGAGTAGATCATGTTGCCTTGCGGGATCGGCGTGTTGC
>JBAQLX010000481.1:0-1861 GCA_049302315.1 Desulfosporosinus sp. | reverse complement strand
ACCTTGTGAATACATCAAACGCAAGGTCGATGTGAGGATCACAGAAACAACCATTGAGGTTTTCTACGACTATAACCGCCTTTGTTCGCATGCTCGTCTCTACGGGAGGCCTGGGCAATACAGCACTATTGTGGAACACATGCCACAAGACCATCAAAAGTATTTAGAATGGAACGGTGATCGTTTCCGGGAATGGGCTGGACGGATAGGTGTCAATACGAATCTGACGGTTAACGCAATACTTTCCTCCCAGCGTGTGGAGCAACAAAGCTATAGAAGCTGCATGGGACTTCTGAAGCTTGCGGATAAATATTCTGCAGAGCGATTGGAGTTAGCCTGTAAAAAGGCTCTCTCATACACAGCGTCACCCAGCTACAAGAGTATAAAAAATATACTCTCAGTTGGGAAGGATGATCAAAGTCCTGAGCATCCCAAAGCATCTGAATTCACAGCTAACAAATACGGTATCACTCGTGGTGCCGGATATTATGGGAGGTAATCATCAATGACAAACCAAAGCACACTAAACAAATTGATTGAAATGCGCCTAACCTCTTTGGCAGACGCCTTCCGCAACCAAATGAGCGATCCCCGGATGAAGGAAATCCCCTTTGAAGACCGCCTTGGCATGCTTGTGGATATCGAATATACCAGTCGCAAAAACAACCGGTTGAGAAGATTAATCCGGAAGGCTGAATTTGATCAGACTGATGCAAGTATCATGGACGTGAACTATACATCAGGCAGAAAACTGAATAAGTCTTTGCTGCAACGACTTGCTACATGTGAATATGTTACCGAGTACAGGAACATCTTTATCACTGGGGCAACCGGCGGCGGTAAAACATACCTGGCTTGCGCTTTTGGTATGGAGGCCTGCAAGCAATACTTCACCGTGAAATATACAAGACTGCCAGATCTCCTTCTTGATCTTGAGATGGCGCGATCAGATGGTTCCTACAAAAAAGTGATGGACAAGTACACTAAGCCAGTTTTGCTCATTTTGGATGAATGGTTATTATTAAAGCCTTCAGAGTCAGAGAGCAAAGATATCTTCGAACTTCTTCATAAGCGACGGAAGAAGTCATCTACCATCTTCTGTTCTCAGTTCCGCCAAGAAGGCTGGTATGAACAGCTGGGTGGTGATAACAGCACAATCGCAGATGCCATTCTTGACCGCATTGTTCATGACGCATATAAGATCAATATTGAAAGTATCGATCCTTCAAAAGATATTTCAATGCGTGAAGTATATGGCTTGGACAAGTTGATTAGCGAATAATAATTTTCATTAATAATCCAGGTTAAGCTGAGCCTTTGTTAATGTAGTGCCTACCAACCAGTTGGAATAGGAGGTATGAATTTGTTCATAAGATGGAAGGTAAAAGGTTGGTACGATTATGCCTACTGTTGATTGTCAATGAAAATTGACCCCTTTTTTATGAAATTTTCATTTAAATTTGACCCCTTTGAACGTCAAGTAAAAATGAACAAATTCGGTAAATTATCATTCCTGCATTTCGCAAATAAAAATCAGTAAATTGTAATACATTTACATAATTACCATCTAATTGCTGGACAAGCTAACAAACGACATATATTATAGAACTCAGAACACTGTCAAAAATGAGGAGGCAGGACTATGAGAACAAATAATAACCGTGGTTTGGTAGTTTGTTCAGGGGGGTGTAGATCATGGAAGATATAGGCTCTATTATGTTGTCAATCATGAAGCAACTACCCCAAGAAGCACAGACCCAATTAATCCCCCAATTAACAAATTCAAAAGAAATTGACGCATCCCCTGCAGGGGCGATTTTAATGGGCATGCACATACTTGAGTATGTGGGATTTGCAAAGT
>JBAQLX010000480.1:0-2205 GCA_049302315.1 Desulfosporosinus sp. | reverse complement strand
TTTTGATATATTTTAAAAATGTACAAGTTCTTAGTTCACTTGCACTCTTTTAAAAATTCACGGGATTCCTTCGAGATTGTTTAACTGTGTTTTACCGATATAGCGTGGATTTTTATGGACGATTTCTGACGATTTCTGACGATTTCTATAGTAGAACTTTTGACTGTCAAGTTTCTTAATAGTCCTTCCTATAATTTTAAAAGAACATGGAAATAGCCATTAATATAATAAATATAACAAAAAACGGGCCATAAATCTTATCTAAGGTTTTTTTGTTTATCCGTCTGCCCAATAAAGGTCCCAGCACTGCACCGGTTATAGTGCCGGATACAAGCAGGAATACAAGAAGCCAATTCAAGCTTCCAATTGCACTATGGGTGACTACTCCTGTAACAGCTATGAAAAACAGTATCATGACTGATGTGCCAACTACCTCCAATGAGGAAAGGCCTAAGCTGTACAGCCCTGCAAGAATTGGAGGCGTACCACTTACCCCCAGCATACCTGACATTAGCCCGCCAAGTAGCCCGAATACCAGTCCTTTTATTATAAAAAGCCATGAAACAGGATTAATTTCATTAGGATTGGGTTCTTCAAGCTGTCCGTTTTCCGCTATTGCTTCTTTGACCTGTTTCTTCTTTCGTGAAATAACCATTCCCGCTCCCATGACTAGAAGAAAGATCCCAAATATTATTTTAAGAACTTTTACCGGAGTAATTGTGACAAGGTAGGAGCCGGTTACTACTCCGACAATTCCGCCTGCCACAAGTATAAAGCCAGGTTTCAGTTTTACATTTCCTGTCCTGTAGTGGCTTATTGAAGCCGCCAGAGTTGTTGGTATAATTGTTGCAAGAGATACGGATACAGCCTGGTCCATTGATATAGCAAACAGCCCTGTCAGCATTCCAACATAAAATATTCCTCCGCCTCCACCCATTAAAGAAATTAGAAGTCCTATGACAAGTCCTGCCACAGGTAATAGATAAATCGGCAAATGCACGATATCACCCCTTGAAATCGCCAGCTAATTTTTTAAAGGCTGGCAACGAATTTTTTAATAGGTTTTACCTTGAAGGGAGGTTCTAAATCAGGGTTGCCTGAAAAATCGTAAACATTATCGTCTCCGTGAATTTTGCGAAGCTTCTCCTTCTTCAAACATAGCCCTGATCCATGAAGCCCTGGAAAGGTTATTAAGTAGTTTATTGGAAATCATTGTACATGCCTTGTGTTTATATTTAGAGCTTTAGAGTTCTTGAATTTCTTCGACATCACTGATCATATTTCCCCTTTTAAGAGAAGCAAATATCCCAAATAAACTGGCGATGGTAAAGAGTATAAATGTTGCCCTTATGCTTTTTATAAGCATATTTGGCGGCATATTTGCCATTGTTGATTTTTCAATATATGTAGACATTATCAATGTTACTACAGCCATGCTGACAGCCTGACCAATCAAACGCATAGTTGCAAGCACAGAGGAAGTAACGCCATAGTATTTCTTTTCAACCGTTCCCATCACGGCATTGGTGTTTGGTGATGAAAATAAAGCCAACCCGATGCCAATTAGAATAAGATTTACTATAATCAGCCATAAAGGGTAACTACCTGAAATAAAGGAGAAGGATAAAAGACCAAGTGTAGTAATGCCCATGCCTAATGAAGCTACAATACGCGCCTCTGTCCTGTCGGAAAGCCATCCGGAAAAAGGAGAAAGAGTCGCCATGATCAGTGGCTGACTCAGTAGGATTAAACCTGCAATCTGGGAATCGTATTTTAATACAATCTGGAGATATAGTGAAATGAGATAACCTATGGCAAAAGTTGCGCTGTAATTTATGAGTGCAGCCAAGTTGGATAATGAGAATGCAAGATTATCCTTAAAAAGCCGCACCTGTATTACAGGTTGCTCCGTTCGCAATTCATGATAAATAAAAACAGCGAATATAATCAATCCCGGAATAATAATGTACTTTGCCCATGCTACTGAGGAAAATGCGGAAATTCCGTAAAGCAGTGAAGTTACAAATAAGATATAAAGAATATTGCCTTTTAAATCAGGCTTTTCTTCTTTTAAGCCTTCGGGCTGTTCTTTTAGATATAATGTTACAAATACACCTACAGCAAGACCTAGGACAAAAATAATATAAAAAATTGACCGCCATCCCAGATAATGATTAATAAAACCTCCGACTACAGGTCCTGTAG
>JBAQLX010000479.1:0-2765 GCA_049302315.1 Desulfosporosinus sp. | reverse complement strand
ACTTTGCAAATCCCACATACTCAAGTATGTGCATGCCCATTAAAATCGCCCCTGCAGGGGATGCGTCAATTTCTTTTGAATTTGTTAATTGGGGGATTAATTGGGTCTGTGCTTCTTGGGGTAGTTGTTTCATGATTGACAACATAATAGAGCCTATATCTTCCATGATCTACACCCCCCTGAACAAACTACCAAACCACAGTTATTATTGTTTCCTGATACCATTTTATGCGCTTTTAGCATAAATATCAATATGCAATTATCGCATATTGTAAAATAGCGTTGAGGTGAATACAATGTACCAACGATTACGGGATTTAAGAGAGGACAGCGATTTGACCCAGCAAGAGCTTGCAACCTTGCTGAAGGTAAGCCAAACAACCTATTCTAGATATGAAAGCGGTGTCCTTGATATTCCTAGTACCTCGCTAATTAAACTTGCCGAATTCTATAAAACCAGTATCGATTATCTGGTGGAACTGACCAATAATAAAAAACCCTACCGCTAATAATCACAATATACTCACAGAAATCAGACGTTGTGATTTCTGTTCCAATCTATTGGAGTAGCCAGCACTAAGCAACTTGTTTGGATGATAGAGTTGAACATTATTAATCGGGACTTTTATATTTAGCTTCTAAATATTGTTCTTGTGTTATGTCGATAAATATGTTGACAAATTTATATATATTTCATAAGATAACAGTACGAATAGGTATAAGATTCTTAATACTACGGAAGGGTTGATATTATGCTGAACCATATCACTATCAGTGCTGCGATGAATTCTCTTGTCCCAATTTCCCGTTTTAATAAGGGTGAAGCAAATAAGATTTTCGAGGAAGTCCGTGAAACTGGCTTCAAAATTGTGCTCAAAAATAACTCTCCTGCCTGTGTACTACTCACACCCGAAGCCTATGCGCAAATGCTGGAAACTATTGAAAACTACCACCTGCTTGTTGAGGCTGAAATACGCATGGGAAACGCAAATGCTGAAGATTTTCTTTCCGCAGAAGAAGCCCTGCAGGAACTTGGAATTAGTGAAGCAGATTTGAAAGAAATAGACGTGGAGCTAGAATAGAATGTGGAAAGTAGAATATTTAAAGGAATCATTAGAAGATATTAAGCGGCTTGACCCATCACAGCGTGTACAGGTGGTGAAAGCCATCAATAAAGTTGCCGTCAATCCACTCCCCTTGACAGAAGGCGGTTACGGAAAACCCTTGAGTAACAAAGGTGGCACAAACCTATCGGGCTACTGCAAAATCAAGCTTTTAAAGTTAGGGTTACGAGTGGTGTACAAGGTCGTGAGAGAAAACGATATTATGAAGATTATTGTAGTTTCCGCAAGAACTGATGATGAAGTATATATCCTGGCGCAAAAACGTATAGAAGTATAAATCAAACCCTCACCGTCTTCTTCATCACAAACCCCGGCAACGTCTCCTTCATCTTCCAAACAATACTGATCCAAGACAGCGCTTCTGCTATCTTGTGATACAGTCTGTCATAATGGATGTTTCTGTCTGTATTTCGCTCTTTGTGATGACGCATAATCTGCCTCCTGTGATCCAATTTTCCATTTTATCTGATTAATTCGCACATATTATTAATTATATCCGTTTAAACAGAACATGTCCGCCTGAATTGACGGTCTAATCAGACATAATTACCTTATATGTGGGATATAATCAGATGCAGGTGGTGATAACGCGTGAGCGATGATTTATTCTGCAGGCGGCTGACTCAGTTAAGAATGGCAAAAGGCGTATCGGCAAGGGAAATGAGTTTATCCCTCGGTCAAGGGCCTGGATATATTAACAACATCGAAAATCGGAAGAGCTTGCCGTCTATGACAGTGTTCTTCTACATCTGCGAATATCTTGGTGTATCACCAAAAGAATTTTTTGACGACGGGAATCTCTATCCAACGCAGATGCGCGAATTGATTGAAGATTTGCATGCGTTGGATGAAGAACAGCTTACTAATATTCAATTTATTGTAAAAGGACTAAAAAAAGCAAAAGTTACAAAATTGTAGCTGACGGTACAAACCGTCAGCTGTTTTCATCGCATTAAAGTTCGTTTTCATCCTCTCGTAGCCCTTGGCGGATGAGCTTTTTTGGAGCGATTCCAGCGAATCCTTCAGCTGCCTGGGAGTATGTCAAATTGCGCACTGGTACGTAATTTGAGTTGCTGTCGGAAGCATCCGGCAGTTTGCTCCCGTACTCTCTGAAGACAAATCCTTCATTATTTCCGTCCCTCAGCCAAGGGAGACCCTGACGCTGTCTGAGGCCCAGACCGTGATGCAAACGGTGATAGCCAAGAATATTATTAACAGCCCCAGCGGCGAACTGATAGCGATACGGGATATCAGGGTAATTGACATGACCACCAACGATCTCTACGATCCGCCGGTGACGTAAGCAATTTGCCCACAGAAAAAGCGGCGCCTTTTGAACTGCATGCAGTTCTTGAGACGCCTCCTTCTTCGTTGTCTTCATTCCGGAACACCTCAAACGTCAACCCGCGAATCGCCTTGTTCTTTTGTGTTGCATTCAAAATATTTATTCTTTCTTCTTTGGTTGGTCTGAATTCTGTTAGCAGTCACTTTAATTTTGACTAGAATAAGCAAATTAAAGTGACTGCTAACAGCAATATTTCTTGCTTTCAATACAGCAGTTTCATATTTGTGGAATACTTCCCTGAAGTTGTCGGGGCTTTTGAACTCCTCAAATTCAGGAATTTCAGTGTCAATTACAAT
>JBAQLX010000478.1:0-3989 GCA_049302315.1 Desulfosporosinus sp. | reverse complement strand
CCTCAGATAAATCATGAACGACCGGCTTACCCTCGTTGGTATCTTGGATAGATTGCTTCCACCCTTGGAACCTTGTATGTAAGCCTGCAACAATCTTACGTGATTTTATTATTATGGGATTAGCTTTGTCGCTTGATACATATTCCTTCTTTGTATCTTAGCAACCAATACGTCAACCTTTCGATTTTGCGTCATTCAACAGTACTACATCAACCAACCCCTAAATGGGTTCGACCATATTCGGGAAGTACCTGACCCCTACCGAGCGGAGCGAGGCGAGCATTGTTCTTTGGGGCTTTATCATTCCAGCTGATGGGATTAGGTTCATTTGTCCACCTTTTGGTGAAGTACTCCCTATGTTCTGTAGTATTTTGAATTTATATCCGACATAACAACTACCCCCTCAAAGACTCAAACAACCTCCTCAGCCAGCACCTGTTTAATCTTACCTATCCTAGTACCTGGATTCTGGACGTTCAACCTTCTTAACCAACTTTCCAATCCATAAGTCTCTTACGCCTGTAAAACATCATGGATGGAAATAGCATCCTTAAAATTAACCCCTAACGCTGTAAAATGCGCTTTGCCGCAATTAACTCTTTTATTTTCACTTTCCCGCCGTTTGTCGCGATCCAGTGTACTCTTGGTTTCCCGAACCAGATATAGCTTTTGGGAATCCTCAACAACTACAGCCCAGTCGGGGTTGTAATCACCCAGTGGGGTCGCGACCTTGAACCAACGAGGCAATTTACAGAAAAACTTAACCCTTTCATCGGAGTCTAAAAGTTCTGCGACTTCTTTTTCCAGGCCTGAATCATAGGCTATATAGTTGTAAGGAGTACGGTTGTCACTGCTTTGGACCTCATACAAGCGATTCATGTATTCCTCTACTTCTTTCTCCTCAAACAAACGCATTTCGTAGTATTGGTCTTTGATGAGTTCGTACTTGATGCCATCGATAATCAGCTCATGCAGCGCACGGTTAATGAGCTTAGCCGTTTCTGTCATAAAGGACTGCGGATTGACGGTAAAATCTTTCAGCCGTCCGGAGGATTTCAGTATTTGGGTCAGTGTGCCACGAGTTAGTTCGGTTTCCCTTTGTAAAAATGCAAGAATATCAGGCAATGGCTGCTCATTGCTCACGATATATGTACGGTTACTGGTAATCTTTCCGCCTTCAATACCCGATTCTTTAATTCCCAGGTCACGTTTGGTTATTTCAATCTGTACGGCTTTGGTCTCGGCTATGTTTATAATTTTGTCAACCGCCCGCTTGATCAGTGTTTCCGTCTTGAACTCTACTGAATATCGGGTCTTCTGACTAATCTTATCCCACAAAGCCTTAAAATCAGGATTCAGTTCTACACGTTTGATATAGCTAACCACTTGTCGCTTGCGGGCATCTTTGACAAAATCGCGCGGCAGGAATTTTTTCAGGCGATTGATAACCGCATCATCCATCCCCGCAAATTCGGTGGGAAGGTTCAGTATAAAACCTGCGTTATCCGGTTTAAATGACACTGTAAAATCGCCGCTATTATCAATAAATCCCTGATGTTCTATGTGCCCCCAGAGCTTTTTCGACTCATACACCGAAAGGTAATCCGTACCGACAGCATTAAGCAGCGGGGTGAAAGCAATCTGCGGAACACGGCCAAACTTAAAGCCACCGTTCGGGTCGATCGCCGCTTCAATATCGGACTGCAAGCCCTTGGCAAAATTCTCAAAAGATTCATTAGCAATAACCGTGAGCCGATTGATCTGATCATCGTAAATACGGTCACCGTCCTGGTTAACAGGCAGGCGCAGCCCGCGCCCGATGGTCTGGCGACGTTCGCGGTCAGTGCCCATTTCCCGAAGCGTGCAAATCTGAAATACATTAGGATTGTCCCACCCCTCACGCAGAGCCGAGTGGCTGAAGATAAAGCGCAAGGGTACGTCGGCAGACAATAGGCGTTCCTTATCTCTCATAATCAGTTCGTAGGTCTCGTCATCTTTGGCGGTACTACCGCTGGTATCAAGCAGTTCAACAACCTTGCCTTTCTTTTTATCAGCGGAAAAATAGCCATCATGTACCTCCTCGGCAGTATAGGGAATAACACCCTTATAAATCGACTTTTGGCTAATCCGTGTATACGCCTCTTCAAACCACTGCGCGATTTTCCCCTTATTCGGAATGCCGTTGTCATCATGGATACGATAACTCTTTACATGATCGATAAAGAAAAGCGAAAGAACTTTAATCCCTTTGTCCTTAAGCCTCTTTTCCTTAGCAAAATGGGCTTCCACGGTCTGCTCGATCTGGCTCTTCAGCCGCTCGTCGTTCATTCCCCCTGATTCCTGGAAGACTTCTATTAAAATGCCGTTTTGAAATTCCACATACTGGTTCCCGGCTTCAGCGTTGATATTTATCACCTGATAACCGTCGTAATCGGGACGGTTGGTTTGACTGGCAAGCTGGGTACCCTGCTTGATTTTAATCGGTTTTTCCTGGGCACCGTTGGGGGTATCTTCAAAAATAGTGACTTTAGCTTGCGGAGTTTTAGATGTTTTCGGCCAATAGCCTACAGCATCCAGTCTGACTAAAGTCTGATTAGGGTCCTGCGTTCCGCTGGCATCCACCACTTCAATCTGTTTGACCAGTCGTAAATCAAAAGCACGGATCGGATCCAGCTGGTACAAAAGATTATAAGGGCGGGTATGGGTGGCCGAATAGCGCAGACAAAACAGCGGGTTCAGGTTACAAATGGCTTTTTGCGATTTTTCGGTATTGTCCACGCTTTGCGGTTCATCAATGATCAGAATCGGATTGGTTGCCTGCACAAACTCAATTGGCCGTCGGCCCGACATTTTATCCTGCTCCTGATGGATAACATTAAGCTTTTTCTTCTTTTTATCGGTAAGCGTAGCATAGTCCACATTCTCGCCAGCGTCCTTCTGGAATGCCTGAATGTTGATCACCATAATCTGCACTTCGTTATTTACGGCGAACTGACGCACCCGGCTTAAATCTTTGGACTGATAAACAAAATCATCAAAGGAGACATTGTTATACAGTCCCTTGAAATGGTCGTACATCAGCTTAATTGAGGTGGTCACGCCTTCGCGAATAGCCACCGATGGCACAACAATGATGAATTTCTTAAATCCATAGAGTTTGTTCAGTTCGAAAATCGTCCGCAGATAGATATAAGTTTTACCGGTACCAGTTTCCATCTCCACCGAGAAATTAGGAAAATCATAAGGGCACGCTTCATTAATGGCACGTGACTTGGGCACCTGGTTGCGGGTTTGCACCGCATGCAGATTGACAAGCAATTGTTCGGGGGAAAGAATCGGCCCATTGCCAATACCTAGTTCATTGTATTCCATCCCGATGTCTAATTTTTCCATGCTTAGTTTTATTGAAAATCCACCCTGTTCTTGCGATAAGCCTTCAAACAAGTCGATGACGCTTTTTATAGCCTCAAGCTGGTAGTCGAGGCCTGAATCAAACTTCAGTTTCATTCATTGGCCTCCTTACACTGTTCTGAACACAATCTGGTTGTGCTTCTCTTTTTGCATGTTGCGGGCAGCAAAGGTCTGCACCGCGTTGGCTTTAAGCTGATCGTTACCGCCAAAGGCGGCATCAAGGCAGATAAACTGCATCGGTTCCGTTGCGGATACCGCATCAATCAACTCTTTGGTGACGATGTCTTCCAGGCAAATTAGAAGCGCACCGTCGGCAATGGAGAAGACGTTTTTTCCAGCAAATTCTTTTAACTCGGCCTTTTCTTTTGGTCTAAAACCGGCTTTGAGAAGAATCTCAAAAAGCAGGTCTTCTTGCGTTGCTGTATGGCTGATATGGTCAATGTGTAACTCAAGCTGTTCGATGATCTTTTCAGGTGGAGTAGTTGGCGGAAGCTCGCGCCATTGCTTAAAGTTAGATTGGTTGAGTTTGAGGACGCGAAAACCACGGTCTTGCTCTTTGTCATTTTCGAAGTCGAGTT
>JBAQLX010000477.1:0-1840 GCA_049302315.1 Desulfosporosinus sp. | reverse complement strand
CAAGAGACATTTAATGAAGAATTTATCTTGGACACCTCCCCAAAAAATCAGGGAATTGGTATCTCCATGTAACTGGCCCATAGATCGGCTAGCTGCGTATAGCTACCGGTTCTGCACCTGGAACAGCTTGAAGAAGTTCCCACAGAGCATCGCAGACCTCAATATGACGGCCTAGGCAGCAAAGATCATGAAATTTGACTTTTTCGTTGGTTCTCCTGATATGGAAAGCTTTCCTTCCTTAACGGAGAAAGGTTTCACATGCTCCCCTGACCAAGGGTTGCCGTTCGCTTGAAAACCTCCCACTATTGGACAACTTATCCTACATTAGACTAACATTAAATTCTTATTGAGTCAATATTCATAATTAGAAAATATCGTAAAGCAGACTCAATTTTCGATAAATTTTCATTGGAATATTATGTCGTAATTACTAATAATTACTAGTTTACTTTCCCTTGCAGCAACAGCCTTTAATAGTGTAAATAATTCAGTTAGGGCCAGGAATTTCCTTTTTGGATGAAGCCGATAGCTATAAGAGCGGAGAAAACAAACGCGCACCGGATTCTTTAAGACGGTTTGATAACGGACGCAAAAGGAAAGCGGACCGGATAGAACCATCATTAAAAAATGAAAATGGTATTCGCCTCCTTTGAAAAATGTCCCTTACAACTCTCAGCGAATTAAGCGTCATCCTTGTTAAGACCGTCTTATCCTTGGATCGACTATTTTTCCCTGGTGCATCTCCTTATGGCTAATGCTTATTTCGAACATGCTTGCCAGCCTTTTTATATAGGGAGCCTCTTTGGAATTCACAATGGATATAGCTGTCCCGCTTTCTCCGGCCCTGCCTGTTCTTCCCACCCGATGAAGATAAAGCCCCGGATCTTCGGGCAGATCGAGATTAAAGATGTGGGTGATCCCTTTGATATCCAGCCCTCTGGCAGCCAAATCCGAAGCCACAAGCAAGCTTTTCTTCCCACTTTTGAATTCATCCATCGCTTTCCTGCGGTTGATCTTGCTCGCCCCTCCGTAGATACCTTCTGCTTCCAAACCGTGAAATTTTAGATTTTCCACCATTTTTTCAATTTCTTCACTTTTATTAATAAAGATTAACGCCCGTAGTGGGATAACCATCCGAACCAGCTTTCTGAGAACTTCAATTTTATCTCTTTGTTCAGCTAAAAAATACATATGCGTAATGGTCGGGGCAATCATGACCTTATCCGTAACCCGAACAACTTCTGGATTTTTTAAGAGTTCCGCCCCCCGTTGCAAGGTAACTGGGGGTAAGGTTGCAGAAAATAACAAAAGCTGTGTTCTTCTTAACGTTGTCTTTATAACTGCCTTAACAGTCTGGGAATTATTTTCATCAAGTAAACGATCTGCCTCATCAAGAACCATAGCCTTGATTGTTTGTGATGAGATTTTCTTCTTCTGGATGAGCTCAAGGATTCGACCGCTGGAACCCACAATAATATGCTGTTTTTCCTTTAGTTTTTCTATTTGCCGCGTGATATTTACGTTCCCTATGATTGCTGCCGACGTCACTGCAAAACCGGAATCATTAGCCAAAATTTCAATTACTCGTTGAATCTGGATAGCCAGTTCATGCGTCGGAGTGAGAATCATAGCTTGCGTTTCTCTCTTCTGCGTATCAATCTTCTGGAAAATCGGAAGAAGATAGGCCAATGTTTTACCTGTACCCGATTCCGATTGTCCTATAACATCTCGAGTTTCCAGGATAAAAGGGATCGTTTGGACTTGGATCGCCGTAGGCTCCACGATACCTTCCTGTTTCAAGGCTGCTACTAAAGCTTCGTCGAGTCCGAACTGATCAAAT
>JBAQLX010000476.1:0-1577 GCA_049302315.1 Desulfosporosinus sp. | reverse complement strand
AACTCGCCTAACCGCCGAACAATGTCCTCCCGATCCCCACTCAGCAAGGTTCTCACGTCAATAAGCGCCCAATCCTTGTGAATCCGAGTTAAAATAGCTACTTGCCCTAAGCGCAGGAACTTTTCTAACTCAGTAACACTTCCACTTTTCAGGCGGATGGCGCACACCCAAGTTGGGAGATCAACCGTAGGCCATGCTCCACCGCCTACCTGAGAGACGTCCTCTTTTAATTCAACTGAGATAGCCGGGTTCGACTGAAGCGCCGCTACCAGCTCAGACGCAGCTGATTTCAAGGTATCCAGAGGGAGAGAGAGCATCCTCCAGACGGGGATATCCTCTATTCCCCCATTTTCATATAAGCGTAAGGTTCCTTCAAGAGCGGCTAAGGTCAATTTATCGATCCTCAAAGCCCGGGTCAATTGATTCGCCCTTAGGCGCTTTATATATTCCTTCTTGCCAACGATGATCCCAGACTGCGGACCGCCAAGCAATTTATCCCCGCTGAACGTCACGAGGGCAAGCCCCGCTTGAACAGTTTGTTTAATGGTCGGCTCAATAGGAAACCCAAGACTGGCGCCATCAAAGAAACTACCGCTGCCGAGATCTTCCATCACAGGTAAGCCTCGCGTTTCCCCGAGCTCCACCAACTCGGCTCCGGAAACGGAATGGGTGAACCCTTCAACCCGATAATTACTCGTATGAACTTTTAATAATACGGCAGTTTCCGGTCCGATAGCTGCCTCATAGTCCTTGAGCCAGGTTTTATTGGTGGTTCCCACTTCGACGAGTTTGCCCCCCCCGGCTTTCAAAACTTCTGGAATTCGAAAGGATCCGCCAACTTCTACCAGTTCTCCGCGCGACACAATCACATCTTTGCCCTGGGCAAACGTATTCATCATCAAAAGCACTGCTGCTGCATTATTATTGACTACCATGGCAGCTTCCGCCCCAGTCAAATGACAAAGAAGCTCTTCCACATGGACATAGCGCGAGCCCCGCTCCCCAGTCTCAATATTCAGCTCAAGATTACTGTACCTTTCGGCTTGTTCTGCAACAAAACGTGCGACCTCTGGCGCCAACAAGGCTCTTCCGCAATTAGTATGTAAAACAACCCCAGTCCCATTGATTACACGCCGCAAACTGGTTTCAGGACATGCCAGCTCCTGTAGAAGCTGAGTTTTCAACCACGCCCAGAGTGAGGTTTCAAACTCAGCAAACGAATCTGTAAAATTTCGATTGACATTTTCCCTCGCTTTTTGTAAAACCTGTCGAACTCCCTGCGTAAAACGAGGCAGCTGCCTTTCATTCGTCAAAAACGGACTGAATTCTTTGTCATGCTCCAGCCGTGAAATCACTTCGTGAACTGCCGGAAGGGTCCGTAAACGCCTTTGTTTCTCTTGATCCACTCGATTATCACTCCTTATTGGCGCCAGCTACTATCGACCAATTCTCCTTAAACCAGCCCGCACGCTTTTTGGGATTTCGACAGCCCAATTAGCATATGATAAAAACGATATTTGTACGAACTATTTCGAGGAGGTCGATCCATGTCCAGCATCAGCTCAACTCCCCCACTA
>JBAQLX010000475.1:0-2328 GCA_049302315.1 Desulfosporosinus sp. | reverse complement strand
AATAACGTTTATAGGTGTCATAACAACGAATCCTTTCGGTTTGGGGACAGAGGTATCCCTCTCATGTGTACTGTTTAACCTCCGAATCCTCATGACCAGTTTAACACAAAAGATTCGCCGTGTCTAGTGCTTTTTTAATCACGCTGTAGTGATATTTATCTCCGGGTGTTTACGTCGAAGAATTTGAGTCCGGCGGAAAACCAATGGAAGGTGTCGGAACCAGCACCGCAGGTTTTATCGGTTTGGCTGAAAAGGGTCCTGTGGAGGGTGTTCCGCAGCTGGTTACAAATTTTTCTGAATTCAAGAGGACTTACGGCGCTTATCTTTCAGAGAACGAATTTGGCGAGTATCACTTTCTTGCCTATGCCGGCGAGAATTTTTTCATAAACGGCGGTTCGCGCTGTTTCGTCTCCTGCGTCGCTCCCTCCGACGCTAAGGCTTCGGTTGGCTACGCGCCTGCAAAGGAAACTCCTGTTGTCAGGTTTTCCGTGAAAAACCCCTGTATCTGGGGGGACAGAATTACGGTTACACCTGCCGACAAGGCTAAGACCCAAGTAACGGCAGAATAATTGATTTGAAAGGAGCGAGTTCCAGATGGCTTACCCACATGGAAGGTTTAGATATAAGGTCGAAATCGACGGTTTGGAAGTCGGCGGATTTTTCGAGGTAACAGGTTTTGATAGAAATAGGAAACATCCCCAGCCCGCACCACCACCGGTAGCGGACGGGGGATGTTTTTGTCTAATTATAACCAAACAAGACTATTATTTCGTCGATTGACATGTTTTGCAGAAAGCCGCACATGTCTTATCCTCCTGCATATGGTCTACGCTCCATTCGGCTAACTTCTTCAAGGGTGGAATAATACTTTTGCCCTTGTCAGTCAGCGTGTATTCAACTCTGGGCGGAACTTCATTGTACTGTTTACGATGGACAATACCGGATGCTTCCAATTCTTTTAGCGACTGCGACAACATCATATTTGTTACTCCCATCAGCTTACGCTTGATACTGCTGTACCTTGTCGGCAGTCCGCCGGCAAGCATACAGATTATTGGCAGCTTCCACTTACCGCCTACAACATCTATAGCATAGCGGATCGGGCAAAGTAGATTCTCTCCGGCATATGTTTCATCCATAACCTTCTTGCTCATGTATAGTCTCCTTTAAATTGGTATGATATTTCATACTTTATCATTAAAATCTGTGTACTTGCGCTGAACTGATTTTATAATATAATCATACCATAAAGTTAATCAAGAAACAAAAGAAAATTGTAAAGGAGCTATTTACAATGAAAGAGGTGATGGACTTTTTTCGGTAAACGTCAAAAACAGCTTCGGGTGAAACGATTTTTGAAAGGGGGATACTTTAATCATGGCTAAGATAACTCCGGAAATGAGTGAATTCGTTGAGAAAGAACGATGTTTGGTGGCAACAGCTGATCGGAAAGGACAGCCTAATATTGCTGTAAAAGGATCCACAATGGTTATTGATGAAGAGACCTTGGCTTTTGGCGAAATAGAAGGCGGAAAAACATACCAAAACATTATAGAAAATCCGCAGGTAATGGTCATAGCGGTCAACCTCAATGACAGGACGGGATACCGCTTTTTGGGAAGGTGTGAGCTGATTTCTAATGGACCATTGTTTGAGAAGTTTGCGGACTTTTTTGCTGGAATGGGGAGACCAAGCCCTGTTGCAGTTGTCCAAGTCAAAGTTAACGAGATTATAGATTTATGGGGGAAGAAGCTGAGGTAACATCGTTGAGGGACTACCACGAAAAAAGTGAAGGGATTGGGAATAGAAATTTGACGCTAAAGTAATTGACGCTTTCAATCTTATGTGAGGTAATTTCCCTGAGCCGGTTATGTCATTTGCAGCGAATATCTCGCGGGTTTGGTGGACAAGTTTTTCGTCTGTATTCCGGAGTGAGTACTATGTGGTATGTGCAATCCCATTTCGTATGTGATAAACTCGAATTGTCCGTTTGGATGCCCTCCTCTGCTGCTGACTCTGGCTTGCGAAACCTTTGTCATTATAGCAGAGGAGGGCTGTCTTATCATGTTCACCGGTACTTCCTATTCCGTTCTCCCACGCAAAGCGTGGGACTTAATGGTGAGTTAGGCGATCTAACTCACAGTACACGTCATAAGCACTAAAGGAGTTTAGATCAAAATCAAGAAGAGCTGGTAAAATGGTTCGTTCTGTGCGCATGGTTAAGTCAATCTATGAGCTGGAGGTGCTCCGGGATGCCGCTCAACTTAATTACACGCTATTTTCCCGGGCCAAGGACTATCTAAAAGAGGGTATTACTGAATTAGAATT
>JBAQLX010000474.1:0-4429 GCA_049302315.1 Desulfosporosinus sp. | reverse complement strand
GTCTTTAATGCTATACGGGTGGCCCAGGAATGTGTTCAAGTGCGTTTGATTAAACAGATTAGAGAAGATCTTCCATAGTCAAGTATGAAAGTTACTGAATAAAGAGAAAAAAGAAAAAAGAAAAGGGAGAAAAGAGAAAAGAAAAGGGAGAAAAGAGAAAAGAGAAAAGAGAAAAGAGGACATGCGACTATGTTTAGTGTTGGAATTGTGGGGACGGGGTCATATGTTCCTGAAAAGGTTATAACCAACGTGGATTTAGAAAAAATGGTGGATACAAACGATGAATGGATTTCCTCACGCACAGGGATCAGGGAACGCCATATGGCCCCGAAAGACATGCCTGTCTCGGAACTGTGTTTTCAAGCGGGATTGAGGGCTATAGAGGACGCTCAGATTGCTCCTGAAGAGGTTGACCTCATTATCGTAGCGACGATGACGCCTGACTATGCATTTCCGGCGACAGCCTGTATCGTTGCCGCTCGGTTAGGGGCAAAAAATGCAGCGGCTTTTGATCTGGAAACGGCATGTTCAGGA
Organism: Desulfosporosinus sp.; assembly: GCA_049302315.1. GTDB lineage: Bacteria > Bacillota > Desulfitobacteriia > Desulfitobacteriales > Desulfitobacteriaceae > Desulfosporosinus. The sequence goes on along the minus strand of JBAQLX010000474.1, from coordinate 3,895 downwards.
TTTATCTTTGCGGCGGCGACGGCCAGCCAGTTTGTGGCCACAGGAATGTACAAAACAGCGCTTGTTATCGGCGGGGAAACGATGAGCAAAATTCTTAACTGGGAAGATCGTTCAACGTGTATTCTCTTTGGTGATGGTGCGGGAGCAGCGGTTTTACAACCGGTTAAAGAGGGATTTGGCTTTTTAAGCTTTGAATTGGGTTCGGACGGATCCGGAGGTAAATTACTCAGTCAACCAGCCGGGGGGTCCCAATGCCCGGCGAGTCTGGAAACAGTTAAGAACAATTTACATACCCTTCAGATGGAGGGCAGAGGAGTTTATAAATTCGCCGTCCGGATTATTGGGGATGTTACGCTGAAGGTCCTGGAGAAGGTAGGTTTAAGTAAAGACGAAGTGGACCTTTTTATCCCCCATCAAGCCAATATACGGATTATTGACGCTGCGGTTAAGCGCCTGGGAATTTCCCCACATAAAGTAATCATAAATCTGGACAAGTATGGTAATATGTCCGCCGCGTCTATTCCCGTGGCCTTGGATGAGTCATTTAAGGAGGGACGCATTTCAGAGGGAGATACCATTGTTATGGTAGGATTTGGCGCAGGCCTGACTTGGGGAGCGTGTGTATTGAGATGGACGAAAGCAGGGTTAAGGAATGATTAATACAAGGATTAAAACAAGGATTTGTGATCTGATCGGGATTGAATACCCGATTTTTCAAGGCGGAATGGCTTGGGTTTCAACCGGAGAATTAGTCGCTGCCGTTTCGGAAAGTGGTGGCTTAGGTATTATTGGTTCCGGACATGCCCCTGCAGACTGGTTGCGGCAGGAAGTCCGAAAAGTGAAAGCCATCACGAAAAAGCCGTATGGAGTGAATGTCATGCTTATGTCCCCGTTTTTGGATGAAGTCATGCAGGTGATTTTGGAAGAGCGTGTCCCAGTGATTACGACAGGCGCAGGGAATCCTGGAAAGTATGTGCCTAAGCTTAAAGAAGTAGGGACGAAGGTGATTCCCGTGGTTGCCTCCGTCGCGTTGGCTAGACGACTGGAGAAGGCAGGGGTTGATGCGCTCATTGCTGAAGGAATGGAGTCCGGGGGACATATCGGGGAAATTGGAACCTTCCCTCTGGTTCCTCAGGTGGTCGATGCTGTGAAAATACCGGTCATTGCAGCAGGTGGTATTATGGATGGCCGAGGCTTAGTTGCGGCTTTAGCCCTAGGGGCTGAAGGAGTACAAATGGGGACACGTTTTATGTGTGCCGAAGAATGCACTATTTCGCTTCATATCAAAGAGAGAATTATTAAAGCCAAGGATCGTGCTACGGTTATTACGGGACAGTCAACGGGTCATCCGGTGCGTTGTTTGGATAATCGCTTCACCCGAGAATTTGCTCGTTATGAACGGGAAGGGATGCCGGCTGCAGAAATTGATAAACTGGGCGTTGGGAGACTGCGCTTGGCTTTTGTCGATGGGGATATGGAGAACGGTTCAGTTATGGCAGGTCAAATCGCTGGAGCAGTTAAGCGTATTGAACCTGTAGCGCATATTATTCAGGACATTATGCAATCTGCAGAACGGGAATTTGAGCGTCTTGCGGCACGGTTTGGGGAGAGGAGGGTCTAACATTTGGGTAAGCTGGCTTTTATTTTCCCAGGCCAAGGATCTCAGTATGTTGGTATGGGAAAAGAACTATTTCTGACTTCCAGTGGGGAGAGAGCGCGGGAGACGGCGCGCGAGATTCTGGGCAGTAAGTTTATCACCTTATTGGCGGAGGGGCCGGAAGAAGAACTTCAGCAGACGGCTTGGACCCAACCGGCGATCTTACTGGTTAGTGTTGCGGCTTGGCAGCACCTTGCTGAGGCTGGGATTGAACCGGATTATGTTGCCGGGCACAGCCTCGGCGAGTATTCGGCACATGTAGCAGCGGGTAGTCTGGACTTGGCGGCAGCGCTGCGTGTGGTTAGAAAGCGTGGAGAACTCATGCAAGCTGCCGTCCCGACCGGCGGGGGGATGGCGGCCATCATGGGGCTTACCGGTGAACTGGTCGAAGAAGCTTGCTATCGAGCAGCAGAGTACGGCGTGGTCGGACCTGCGAATTACAATTGTCCGGGACAAGTGGTTATTTCCGGAGAAGTATCGGCCGTAGCCTTTGCTATAAAGGTCGCCAAAGAGTTGGGCGCCAAACGGGCGATACAGCTCGCCGTAAGCGGACCATTTCACTCCCGGCTCATGGAGAAGGTGGGGAAAGAACTCCAACCGGTTTTAGAGGGTGTGTCTTGGAATACGCCGCGTTGCCCGGTTATTGCGAACATTGATGCCACCGAGGTTATCTCTTCAGAACGTATTGTGAGTACGTTGGTTAAGCAAGTTAGTGGTGCGGTGCGATGGGAGCAATCTGTTCGTCATCTGCTGGACTTAGGGGTAGATACCTTCGTAGAGTGCGGTCCTGGCAAAGTCCTGACAGGTTTGGTAAAAAAAATTGCCCTTGGTGTTAATCTCTTCCATGTAGAGGATACGGCGTCCTTAAAAAAGTCACTTGCATATATGAAGGAGAGTCGTTAAAATGATGCTAAATGATAGTGTGGCCATTGTTACAGGGAGTGGGCAAGGGATTGGACGCGCCATAGCTCTGGAGTTGGCGGCAGCCGGTGTGCAAGTTGTTGTTAATGATGTGAGTTCCGATAAAGCTGGGGAAACGGTCGAATTGATCCGTGAAGCCGGCGGAGAATGTTTAGCCGTTCAAGCGGATGTGACTAAAACTGCTGATGTTGACCGATTAATAAAAACAACGTTAGATAATTTTGGCAAGATCAACATTCTGATTAACAATGCTGGAATTACACGGGATTCGTTGTTGCTTCGTATGAAAGAAGCGGATTGGGATGCGGTCCTGGCTATTAATCTCAAAGGAGTTTTCCTCTGCACTAAAGCGGTCAGCAAAGGAATGCTTAAACAACGCTCAGGTGTTATTATTAATATTTCGTCCGTCGTGGGCCTTTCGGGCAATGCCGGACAAGCTAATTATGCGGCATCGAAGGCCGGGATTATTGGATTTTCCAAATCCATCGCCAAGGAACTTGCCTCGCGGGGAATTCGGGTCAATGTGATTGCTCCAGGGTATATTTCTACAGATATGACGGAAACATTAGGAGAAGGGCTGCAAACAGAAGTCTTGCGTGCCATCCCGCTCGGTCGCCTGGGAAAGCCCGAGGATATTGCTCAAGTGGTTCGATTCCTGGTGTCCCCGGAGGCCTCTTACATAACAGGACAGACTCTGTGTGTCGATGGGGGTATGGAAATATAGGCTTTTAGTTATCTGCGAAAGGAGGTGAAGAAGCAGCATGGAAGTTTTCGAGAAAGTGAAGGCTATCGTCGTCGAACAACTTGGGGTAGACGAGGCGCTTGTTACCCCGGAGACCTCCTTTAAAGAGCTGGATGCGGATTCTTTGGATATCGTAGAACTAATTATGGCTCTGGAAGAGGCATTCGATTTGGATATTCCGGATGAGGAAGCCGAAAAAATTCGGACAGTCGGAGATGCTGTCAGCTACATTAAGGGGAACAAATAACCTCAAAAAGGTCCCGTACTCAGCTGCGGGACTTTCTTTTAAGAGATTATCTTTCTCTTACTAAAGGAAGCTTACGCTCATAGAGAAGCGCGATATTAAAACTACGCGAGGCGAGAAGTACGATATTTGACTTTCGAGCCTCGAACATCGCGCTTTGCGTCTCGATAGATTATAGGTCGACAGGAGGAACGATTGTGAAAATACCCGAGCTTCGTATTGCCGATTTGGTGGCCAAAATTCCTGTTATTCAAGGAGGAATGGCTGTTAGGATATCTATGGCTCCTCTCGCAGCAGCTGTTGCTGAGGAGGGAGGGATCGGAATAATTGC
>JBAQLX010000473.1:0-1544 GCA_049302315.1 Desulfosporosinus sp. | reverse complement strand
TATTATTGATCCAACTGTTGCGGGACTTGGATTCGGCATCGAGTATGTATATTCTATTATGGAGCGAGCACGCCTTGGAGCCTTGGCCAATGACAAAATACTCTCCATGCCCATGATTTGTACCGTTGGCTATGAGGCGAATCGCTGCAAGGAGGCCTATGCTTCTGTTGAAGAGTTTCCCGGTTGGGGAGATCTCGCCGACCGCAGCGTGCGTTGGGAAGCAGTAACCGCTTGCGGTGTCCTCCAAGTCGGAGCCAGTATTCTTGTCATGCGCAACCCCTCAGCAGTACGGCTGGTCCGGAAGAACATTGCCGATTTGATGGGCGAGTGAGACCTTAATGAAAATCAATTTCTACAATCTTGAATCTTGTTTTGCACGAAACGGCAATAGTTGAGAGATATGTTCCCTTGGACGCAACATGTGCAAACGGTAGTAAGTATGAGAAAAATACACAGTTTGAAAGTGGCTTATAGTACGGGTTTCAGAGTTCGGGAGTAAATCGGCTGAAGGGAATGCCCTCGACAAAATGGACCCAGTGAACAAGTATAGTATGAACATAAACTGCCAGAGCATATCATCTCGACGCTCTGGTTTTATGTTTTGGATAATATCGAATGTCGGCCGGAAACAAGGAAATTGGCAAATCCTGTCGAATTCATTGACTCCTTTTCGGGTTTAAAATAACATTCAGAGATGATTCATTTTATACAACAAGTTCTTAGCTAATAATGTTATGTAAGGAATAATCCCAGTGTCTTGATAATGGCGTGCAGTAATAGGAGGTAACAAATTTTATGCAAGAAGATTGGGACGTTATCGGACAAGTAATGTTACAATTAGTAAATAACTATTTTCCGGTAAAAGAACTTAAAACCAATATGTCAGAATTCATTACATATAAAATGAAAGGTCACTTTCCTTTTGGTCAGCTTGTTATTTTGCATTATCAGATGCTTGATGGTCAGTCTAAAGACATCTTTCAAGCAGCTGCCGCTGTGGAATTGATGATTCTTTCTCCGGATATATTTGATGACTTGCAGGATCAAGATAATTTCTCAGTACCCTGGCATAAAATTGATCAAGCTATAGTTATGAACATAGCTACGGGTTTTTTAGTGCTTAGTACAAAAGCAATAGAACAAACGTCATTTGAACGGAATGGAAAGCTAATGGCAACCGACTACCTAAACACGCTGCTGCTAAAAGCGATTAATGGTCAACACAATGATCTTAGGGATTTGAGTGAATCTGAAGAGGATTATATCCAAATGGTTAGGGAAAAGTCAGGTTCTCTTATGGCTTCTGCATGTCTGGTAGGAACAGCATTAGCTAGCGAAAAGTATCATGATAGTGTAAAAAAATATGCAGAGCATATCGGGATAATTGCCCAAATCAAGAATGATGTTAATGATATCTGTGTTTCCGCTAGCCTAAAGCGTCCAAAAGCTGGCAGTATTGCCTGTCCGTAAATTGACAGATATAATGACTATATCACAGTAAAGGAGAAGGATGTCTCCATCTAACATGATCCCGCGACAACAGG
>JBAQLX010000472.1:0-2157 GCA_049302315.1 Desulfosporosinus sp. | reverse complement strand
TTATAATTCGCAGCTTGCTCTTTTCTAGTTTTGAAGGCATGGTAATGCTTTTGATTTTTTCGAAGTTGAAAAGAAATTCCAGACCAAATTCCATAGTAAGTGTAGGGAACGACCACTGTGTCGTTCCGAAAAAGCGACGCAGGACGTGTTTCGGCGCTAGTGGCAGTATAGTTAATCCCCGGCTTTCACCAAGACTTCTTTGCCTCGAAAGACGATGCCCAGCTTGATGATTTTATGAATGCCCCGCTCAAGCAGTTCCTGCTGATAGTCCTTGGCTTCGATCTGGTGTAAAGCCCCGGCAGCTGCTTTTTCCAAGTCTTCTCCCTTATCCGCCTCGACCTTCTTAAACTCTATGATTATCCCAGCTTGGTTTACATCCCGGGGAATAACCATTACATCATACCGTCCGTACCCGCTCTCGCGGTTGGATTTGACCTCATATTCGGGCCGCAAGCCCACCAGCAGCCCCAGGACAAAGGCATGATAGAACTGTTCTGGTTCTTGCCTGCCTGTATCGAAATAACTGAGGCTGGCCAGCACATAATCTTTAAAAAGGAGTGCAAATGTTTTGATCTCTCCACTAATTAGGCTCTTTAACAGGCTCTGCAATTTATTTCGACCGGACTGATTGACGAACCAAGACATAATGATATCATCGTACAATAATTCGACCTCATAGTTAGGTATAGCCAGACTACAGACAAATTTACCTCGAATTAAGTCCCTGGTCAGAGCTTTGAGGTAACCACTAAAAAGCAGAAAACTCCAGACATTTTCTTCATTTTGCTCGACTTCGCCCATGGAAATGTTCTGGTTAATGGTCTTTACCAGGGCACTGCCCTGCAAAAGGTCCTCCAGTTCTGACTTCAGCTCATACCCGCCCTGACTGATCAGACGCTTGACCAATTCGTTATCGCTGGTATTTACCCAATAGGGTTGCAAACCGCCCTGCCAATTCTGAGCATATTTTAAAAGCGACCAGGGATTATAGATCACGGCATTGCCAGAAATATAACCGTTATACCAGTTGCGAACTTCTTCTAACTGCGATTCGATACCGTAATATTTTAATAGCTCTTCGACCTCTGTTTCCAGAAAGCCAAAATACTGGCAATAAGGTTCATCTAAGAGGGTCCACACGGATAGATTATTAAGCCCGGAGAAAAGGCTTTCCCGTGCTACTCGCATCACCCCGGTTAAGACGGCCTTTTCCAGGTAATTATTGTCCTTTAAAGCGGCGGTCATGAAGTTGCGCATAAAGGAGATGAGCGGATCGTAATATTGTTTTAGATAGGCTTGCTGAATTGGCACATCATATTCGTCAATTAAAATGATGACCTTTTGCTTATGGTATTCGTACAAATATTTACTGAGCTTACTTAGAGCCATTTGATAGTCTATCAGACTTGCGCTACGATCAGATATTCTTTTGTAGTAACACAGGTCATTTTCATCCAGCACATCGCTCTTTAACAGATAGCTGTGCCGCTGATATTCTTGCCAGATTATAAACTTGAAACTACTCAGGCAGCCTTCCCAAGTATCGTTTTTTATTTCCTTGAAAGTCAAATTAATCACCGGATACTGGCCCTGTTTAACCATGCAGTCAGGTTCTTGACCGATCGTAAGATCTTCAAAAAGCTCTCGGTTATCCTGCCCTGATTTTTCAAAAAAATAGCGGAGCAGGGACATATTTAGGGTTTTGCCAAAACGCCGTGGACGGGGCAGCAGGATTACTTTAGAACCATCTTCCAAGATGTCTTTTATAAAAAAGGTCTTATCCACATAGTAGTAAGCTCCTGTGAGCATTTCCCGGAAATCACTGACCCCTATGGCGATTCGTTTCTTCAATTTACTCAGCACCTTTCTTGGAGCGCAAGTTTGATCTTCTATTTGCCTTCTGCGCTTAGCTGCCCATTTGTAAATATTATACTATAAGCTGAGCTGTTAAACTACAGGTCAGGTATTTTACTCAGAAACACATATGGCCATGTTGGAAGAGCTCTAAAATTCCAGTGGTGCCTTCCCCCGGGGTCTGACCGTGCGGAGCAGCCGTTAAGGCTGAAATCTTATGGAGTGAAAGTCTCCTATCACCAATTAGCCGATTCGGGTGATTAGCATATCCGGAACGTAGGGAGGTAACAAACTACGGTGTGC
>JBAQLX010000471.1:0-3068 GCA_049302315.1 Desulfosporosinus sp. | reverse complement strand
CATAATTACTACTGAATACATTATATCATGTATTTAAGCAATTATCAATACTCAATTGGCATAAAAAGGGCGGCAATTCATCTCCCGCCTACGCACTCATTATCGTGAGTAAGGTAGCTTAGAGGTGGGAGACTTCTTGCCGCACGAGGTTAAACCTACATATTCGTCAAGATTGAAAGTTCGGACCTGAGTAAAGCTGATTAACCCTTCTTGGGTAAGTCTGACCAGATATTGGTACATGCCAATCGGCGTACTTCCCGTTGGAAGACCCAACACCAGATTTGGGCAAGCTAAAATTTCACGCGCCACCCAACGGGCAGCCATTTGTCCCAGACTCAAATTATCTTTGGTATAAGTAATTTCCATTTTGAGCCACCTCCTGGATTCCCCTTGCTTCAAACACTAACCGGCCTTGCAACCATACCTGCTTGATGTCAAAATCCGATGACAGGCGGATAAAAGTAGCTTCCTTGTTTATTTCCAGACTGCCAACCCGATTATCAATCCCTAAAAGTTTGGCGGGATTTAAAGTGGCATAACGCACAGCTACCGGCAACGGGTATTGCAGCTTTTGCGCCAACATTTTTATACCCTGACGCAAGGGATAGGCGCTACCGGCGATCGTTCCATCAGGCAACTGGGCTATGCCGTGGTGTACAATGGTTTTTTGTCCCCCAAGTTCGTATTCTCCATCCGGCATGCCCACGGCTCGAGTACCGTCCGAGATCAAACAAACCCGTTCGGGCGGTTTATTCCTTAATATCAGTTCAAGCACTGCCGGGTGAATGTGCACCCCGTCAGCAATGATTTCCATGGTGATCGTTTCATCCAGTAAAGCTTTCGTTAATAAGCCCGGGTTACGGTGATGAATTGCGGGCATAGCATTAGAGGCATGGGTAATATGCCGCACACCCCACTGCACGGCCTGCTCCATCTGAGTAAAATTGGCGGCTGTATGTCCGGCTGAGGAGATTACGCCATGCGCCAGGCACACCTTAGCAAGTTCTCGCCCATCCGGTCGCTCCGGAGCAAACGTAAGTATTTTAACGAGATCCGGATAATCGCACAGCAGGTTTGCCAGGAATTGTGCACTCCCGTCCTTGGCTCCATCCCAAATCATTTCTTGGGCTTGCGCGCCCCGGAACTCCTTCGCTAAAAAGGGGCCTTCCAAATGGAGTCCCAGGATTTCCGCACCCCGGTAGTGACCCCGCTGAAAATCCGCTGCATTTTGGAATACCTTCTTCAGTTGTTCAGGGCTGCAAGACATCGTTGTGGGCAAAAAGGCGGTTGTGCCTTCTTTAAGCAGAGCCTCAGCCAGGGTCTGTAAACTCTCTGTGGTACCTTCCATGACATCGCAGCCGCCGGCCCCATGCACATGTGTATCGATCAAACCGGGGATCAAGAGATCCCCTGCCATGTCCCACACGGTTGTTCCCTGCAATGCCTGTCGCCCTAACAGAAGGGTCGGCGAAGCTTCTTCGAAGATTTCCGTCAGAATACCATCTTGCCAGATCATTCCACCAGAGAAAATACGATCCGGTAGAACCAATGTTGCGCCGCGCACCAAACCCTGCTCCATTAGAATGCCTCCTCATATGACCATATACATTACCCATTACACTATCATAACACTCAACGTGGGCTGTATCGTTTTATCGATTGGTTTCTATCAGGCAATTATCGTCACGACGATGGTCAAGGGGCTAGGTGTGATTCCATTCCCAGTATATCGCAACCTGTGACAGAAACTAATTTATTCTAATATACTAAGATTAGGACAAACATTCTCGGGCAGAGAACGGTTCACACGATCTCTACCTGCCCTAGAGATTTGTGAATACCCTCGTCATTGCAAAGTAGTTGGCAGACATCGGCAGCTTTTTGTATCGAGAGTGTTTGTTCTATTATGTTGAAAGGAAGTGAATAAAATGCCTGTTATTGCAAGTAATAAAGACACTGTGATGGTCGTAACCTATCAAACAGGTTTGACTGCACAAGGCTCACCCAAACTAAGTCAGCGTAGTTTCCCCAATGTGAAATCTAACGCGCCGGACCAAGATGTATATGATGTTGCCGTTGCCCTTTATGGACTTCAGGACTACCCTTTAATCGGAGTGCGTCGAGACAATCGCATCGACTTAACGTAGTAGTAGGGATAGAATGATGAATTTAGGGCTATTAGGGAATTAAAGCAAGGAGTGAGAAAAGAAAGGAGGAATACTAATGGCAAGTACAACTAAAAAGGTCTTGAGAATGACTTTCAACAACGCCTCAGGGAATGCGGTGTCTATAACTTTACCAGAACCTAAGGCTAGTTTGACAGCGGCCCAAATCGAAGCCGTCATGGAGCAAATCATCACGAAGAATATTTTTCTAACTACCGGTGGTGAACTCATTTCCAAACGAGATGTAAAGGTTGTCGATACGACAACGGATGATCTCTATGATCAACCGGTAGCATAAAATAACGTATTCGGCAGAGCTGCAGCCGAAAAGGCATCGGGATAATAAACCGGTGCCTTTTAATTCTAAGATCACTTGAAAGACAAAGGAAGGGGCTCCACCATCTCCGCTGAGCTCAGAAAGCTCCAAAGTTCATTTGCGTTACTATAAGCAAACAACATTCCAAGCCCTCGTTGACCCAAGCCAGAGGAAGTTTTATAACTTAGGGAGCACGGAGAGAGGAATCGCGTTAATGAGCGTAGGCGCCGGAACAGGACGTTCCTAGTGTCGAATGCGCCAAGGATGGCATAGCATTCGACCGATAAGGCGTTAAGAAACGCATTGGTCGTACATGCAGAAAGCCCGGAGGTTATGCGTTTTAGTATTAGCGACAAGCGAATAGCGATGGAACGTGTGCGACTGGGCTAATAAACTTCCTCCTGGAAGGATTTTGATATAAAGGGTCGAAGTTACTCAAAGAGAGGTGAAACAAGTGGACCCTATTTTTGCGTTAGATATTGGAACTCGTATGGTTATGGGACTTGTGATGATCAAGAACCAGGAACAAGGGTATGAAATTTTAGCAAGCGCCCGAACAGAACATCGGCAGCGCGCCATGTATGATG
>JBAQLX010000470.1:0-3981 GCA_049302315.1 Desulfosporosinus sp. | reverse complement strand
GATAGGTTGTTGTGAGGCACGTGGGGTTACCATTTGAAACCACTGGGGCTGTCTGTGGGTGGAATATGTTTCTCTAGCCAGCAATAAGGAGGGTGGGACCGTGTATAGGACCATTTGAATGCTGGTTAAGCGGTCCACGACCTTTTTTAGCTTATACGGCAATGGCTATAATATCAGCAAGAGAGTATACTTAAGCTAATGAGTGAATGGAGGTAGTTAATATGGGAGATAAAAGTCCTAAGAACAAGGAAAAAAAGAAGAAGAAGGCTGAAAAGAAAACTAATACTCCAATATTTCCTTTAATAGAGCCAGTGAACAAGCCCAAATAATTATTTTGATGATGTCGAGAAATTGATGCTAAAGAACCTGTTGCATCTGCTATGATGAGGCAGGTGCTTTTTAATATGGGTGGAGTGAATAGATTACAACAAAGGGGCAAAGCATGATGATGCTCCTGATAGTCTTTATGGAGCTGTTCAGTTAGTTGAAGGGGTAAAGAGTATCAGGTTTTTTGATCGAAGCTTGTTGTTTAAAGAGGAAAACGAGGAGATTAGTTATATTGGAAATACCGTTTAATTATCAAATATCTGAATATGATTGTGTACCTATAACCTTTCTTAATGCATTAAATTATCTATTTGAAAGAAAAGAGATACCTCCTGAGGTTCTGAAGACTATTATGCTATACTCACTAGATACTTTTGACAAAAAGGGGGAAGCTGGAAAGAGAGGGACAACTGGATTTGCCGTAAAATTTATCTGTGAATGGCTTAATAACTATAGTGAAGCGAAAGACTTTCAAGTGAGCTGCGATTATTTGACGGAAAAAGAAGCAGATATTCTTGAGAATAATGATATTCTTGAATGCATTATGGATGGGGGAGTTGTTTTAGCAAGTGTCTACATGAATGCTGATATCAGGCGCTACATATTAATAACTGATATCACCAAAGATTATATTTTCTTTTTTGATCCCTACTATAGAAAAAGAAAGTATAAAGAGAAAGATATTGAAATAATTAATGATGAACCCAGCAAAATGAATAGAAAAACCACATTAGAGAGAGTTAATAGTTATAGTGAAAAACTTTATTCCCTAGGGAAAACCGATAATCGGGAATGTGTATTAATGTATAGAAGATGAGCTGCCTTTTAGGGGTAGCTATTATTATGCCAAGGAGATATAGAAATATATTGTGAATTTACAAAACTCTATTTTTAAGGGAACCGATGTTTTCAATGTAACATTCTACTTCATCGCCAGCTTTCAAATATTTTGGCGGAGTAAATCCCATGCCTACACCGGCAGGGGTTCCAGTAGCAATCACATCGCCTGGTTTTAAAGTTATACCCTTTGAAAACTCACTTATGATGTAAGGTATATCAAATATGAATTCACTCGTGTTGGAATCCTGTCTCAGTTCACCATTGACATAAGACTTGATGGCTAACTGAACTGGAAATTCAAACTCATCCCGGGTAACTATCCAAGGCCCCATAGGGCAGGTACCATCAAAACTTTTTCCCTTGAACCATTGAGCGTGCTTTCTTTGAGCATCTCTCACAGATATATCATTTAAAATAGTGTAGCCAAATATGTATTCTTCCGCCTTATATTTAGGAATGTTTTTGCCTTCTTTTCCGATAATTATGGCAAGCTCTACTTCGTAGTCAAGGCTGTCAGTGAGATTATCGTGAGCTGGAATAACGCCGTCAGGACCTACACACCTGTCCACGAGCTTGGAAAAATATATGGGGAGTTTAGGGACTTCAAGTTCACGGTCGATTGCTTTGGCAACTTCTTTAATGTGGTCCCGGTAGTTTTTCCCAAGACATATAATTCCTCTTGGAGGGTTTGGGATAGGCGATTCTGAAACCACTTCACTTAATGGTATTATATTTTTTTCAGTCTGCATTTTTTTTATTTTGTTTGCCAGTTCTTTGCTGAAGTTCTTTATGAGATCTATCATTGTGAAGTCAGGAAACAGTTCAGCCAAAGAAGTTAATGTTTTTTCGTCTTCAGAAATTACTCCTAATTTTTCAGTTCCTTTAAAGTTAAATGTAGCGAAACGCATTAATAACCTCCGTATCCAATATTACTGAATTTTGTTAGTTTTCTACTATTGTCAGTTATGGTTAACGGTAGTGAAATAAATTTATTTACGATAATAAAGGATTAGTGATTTCTATTACCACAATTATACTATATTAAGGCCATTTGATAAAACCTTGAAACTGTAGTGCTTACCGATGCGCCATCACTTTGTCGTGTGGCGGCAGTAAGGCACTTATCAGCAAAGTGACAATGGAAATAGCGAATACTAGGATAAAGACCAAATGTAAGCTCTGGGCCATACCGTTTTGGTTCAAACTATTATTAAACACAGTACCAAACACGGCAATGCCCACTGTTTGCCCAAGCGATTGCGTAAATGCGTTGGAGGCTGTAGCTGCGCCACGCAAATTCCACCCGACGGCCGACTGGATCAAAACGGTTAAAGGCGTAAAAGAACAACCCATACCAAAGCCGATGACGAGCATTATACCTACTAAATACCAATAGGGGGATCCAATATTGACAAGCAGCAGCCAAGCTGAACCCGCCACAATTAGTACCGCACCCAATACGGCAGTGGTTTTGGAACCGATTCTGTACATGAACCGTCCGGCCAAAGTTGCCGCCAGTGTCCAAGTGAAAGACATCGGCATTAGCGTTAGTCCCGAACTGGTGGCGCTGTGGCCGAGCAGCGTCTGGATCCAAATCGGTAAATACACGGCTACGCCGATAAGCACACCACTAGCCACAAAGCCGATGGCATTTGATACAGCAATTATAGGTATCCTAAACAGCGATAGCGGGAGCATCGGTTCCTTCGCCTTAGCCTCTACAAGAAGAAATATAAGCAGAGAAACGACGGCGACGGCAACCAAAGAGATGATCACGACTGAATTCCAGGCATATGACCCTCCCCCACTGATCAAGGCGAAGAGGAGTGAACCCATTGAAACGGTGAACAGCATTGCTCCCCAATAATCAATATTTTTTTTCGTTTTTGCGACCTTTGGTTGGTGCAGAAAGCCGAGCACCAGTAAAATAGCAGCAATCCCGATCGGCACGTTGATATAAAAAATCCAGCGCCACGAGATGTGATCGACTACCAGTCCTCCCGCCAAAGGGCCGAGCAGCCCGGCAAAACCCCAAACCGAGCTTAATAACCCCTGAATCCTTGCACGCTCTTCCCCCAGATACAGATCGCCGATAATAGTAAAAGTCAGTGGCATTACGGCGCCGGCGCCGAGCCCTTGAAACCCACGGAACAAAATTAGCTGATGCATCGTCTGAGCCATTCCGGACACCATGGAACCGACTACGAAAAGCACAATGCCGAAGATGAAAATTGACTTTCTTCCGAAAAGGTCGGCGAGCTTACCGTAAATTGGTGTTGTTACGGATGATGAAAGCAGGTAAATAGCGAAAACCCAACTGATTAGGTTTAAGCCACTCAATTGTTGAACAATGTGAGGCATAGCGGTAGTAACAATGGTCGTATCGAGGGCGACCAGTAAAATCGATACCAGCATAGCAACAGTGACCATTTTGCGCTGCGTTGTTTTCACCATCAGGCAGGAGTCCCCTTTAAGATAATTATATAGAGACAATCTCGGTTTAAGACCTCAGAAGCCTATCTGTTTCCGCTAGCCTAAAGCGTCCGAAAGCCTAAAACGTCCGAAAGCCTAAAGCGTCCGAAAGCTGGCAGTATTGCCTGTCCGTAAATTGACAGATATAATGACCATATCACAGTAAAGGAGAAGGATGTCTCCATTAATATGATCCTGCTCAACCAGGTTCACCGGAGACATCCCACAAGAAACCTCATGGTTATTGTATCAAAATATAAACTTGTTGAAAACCCACAAACTGGTGTTTTTTGTTCGGTGTGCCGAATCCGTCCCTTGTCCCTGTTGCGGAGAACAACTAAG
>JBAQLX010000469.1:0-2092 GCA_049302315.1 Desulfosporosinus sp. | reverse complement strand
GGAATCGTTTGACCTGTAATTACGCGCGCAGTTTCGATGACCTCCCTGACACTATACCCTGAACCTGTCCCCACATTATAAACTCCGCTTCCAATACCTGTTTCCAAGGCCTCTAACGCTAAGATATGGGCCTTGGCCAAATCGAGGACGTGAACATAATCTCTGAGGCAGGTTCCATCTGGGGTAAAATAGTCTGTTCCGAAAACGTTAATGGCCCCTCTTTGTCCTAACGCTGTCTTCAGGATTAGGGGTATAAGATGAGTTTCAGGAATATGGTCTTCTCCCAGAGACCCGTCTAAAGCCGCACCGGCAGCATTGAAATAGCGCAGGGCAATCCACTTGAGTCCATAGGCCTTCTCTAGCCATGCCAAGGATTGTTCAATCATGAGCTTGGAGAACCCGTAAGGGTTAATTGGATTGGTTGGCGCACTTTCAGGGATTGGAACTTCGTCTGGAATTCCATAGGTGGCCGCTGTAGACGAAAAAATAAGCCGTTTTACTCCGGATTCAAGGAGTGAGCTTACAAAGCGGTTCGTCTTGGCGGTATTTTCCTCGAAATAAAGGTCTGGTTTTTCTACAGATTCCCCAACTAAACTTCTAGCTGCAAAATGGATAACAGCACTGACGTGCTCACGTTCCACAATTTTTCGAACGAGATGTGCATCTGCAATATCTCCCTGATAGAAGGGAACGTCCAAAGAAACAGACTGCCGATGCCCTGTCACCAGGCTATCCAGAACGACTGGTTTATAACCCTGCTCCACTAATGTCTTAACAGTATGACTTCCGATATATCCCGCCCCGCCGGATACCAGAATGGAATGCATATAATCTCCCCTTTTCATTCTTGCCCAATTTTTTACAAGTTAATTTGGTTTTGCTATTATTAATTAGTATAGTACGGCTTTCTGAAACGAAATTGAACGTTCGCTGAAGGAATGCTTATTATTCTCATGGTATCAACAACAATAATAACAAATGTAATCAAGTCGAACAAATGATAGCCTTATCGAGAAATTCAGCCAACTTTCAGCATACCTTCAGAGTCAATTCAACTGCACATTAGATAATATACTGAGATTTGATTTGTGGGGGTTAAAGGGGGACATGATATATGCAGATGATCCAAATAAGGCCATTTCAAGACCAATTTCGCCATCTGTAATATCATCAACTACATAGCCTTCTTTCTTTAATTTTTGGCATAGTGTTTTCGAAAATTGAGTTTCGTCTTCTATCAATAGTAGCTTCATCTTAAACCTCCAGTCACAATAAAAGTCTGTAGATATGCAAAATATTATATGTTAACAAAATTTAGTAATTACTGAATAGATACAGTATATTATATTGCTTTTATCTGAAAAGAAATTGATAGTTTGAACATTTTGCGACTAAAACTGTCGTAGCTACTAACACTACGGCCAAAGCAACAATAGGAAATGTAAAAAAGGTGATAACCGCAACGGGGACGGTGGACTTTCCCCACTTAATTCCGTTACAATTCTCAAACAATGGACAGGTGGTTGAACTCAATATCAAGGATGGAGATACCGTAAAGAAAGGTCAAGTTCTGGCGAGGATTGATGATACGGACCTCAAGACAGCCGTCGTGCAACAGCAAGCCAACTTAAAGACGGCTCGAACAAAACTTCAAACTATTCGTGATGGATTTAACGCCCAAACTAAAGCAGTGGCTCAGTCGGCACTTGTTAAAGCACAGCAGAGTCACAGCCCAACAGAATGCGGATCCGGCTTATCTTGCGAACCAGGTCTTTAAGAGATTAAAGCTATTAATGGCATGTTCAAAATTTATAAACCTCCTAACGTTTTTCAGTCTGAAGAACTACGTTACTTTATACTACAATAAACTGAAACAGAGCTGAAACTAAACTGAAAGTTTGCTGAAAATCATGATAATCTCTTAAGTTGGATTTGTTTAGGCTGTGATAAGAGATAAGTGATAAGTACCTCAATCATTTGTTAGGAAGCAGGGGGTATGATATAGTAAAATACGAAAGATTGGGGGTTTTCATGATGCCGCGAATGGTAATTGTAGACGGAAACAGCCTTGCAAATCGCGCCTTTTATGCTC
>JBAQLX010000468.1:0-11164 GCA_049302315.1 Desulfosporosinus sp. | reverse complement strand
GAGTTTGAGCATGACGGAAAACGGTATTCGGAAGAGGTCGTTTTGTTTATAGCCGCGAACGGCCTCTCGGTTGGAGGACTCAGATCACTCGTGCCAAGGGCTTCCCTGACTGACGGGGAGCTGGACATTTTGATGGTTCCGGCAGCCGGGTGGCCGGAAACCCTTCGTCTCCTATTAAGCGTTTTGACGGGAGAAATAGCGAACGCCGATAAAATTGTGGAATTCCACACCTCTGAATTGACGGTACTCACGGATCGACCGATCAAGTCAGATCTGGATGGAGAATCTGGTCCGGAAAGCACCTGGCATATTCAAATTGGACCTAAAATTTCAGTGCTCTTTTAAATTATCGTTGTGCTGGTACTTATTGCTCGTCAAGAGGAGGGGTTCCATGATCGGCACCGAATTTCAGCAGGAAATCTTAATAAGGCTTAGTGAGCTTAGTCCGATCTATATTGTTGGAGGAGCTGTCCGCGACGCGCAATTGGGGATCCCTTCCCAGGATGTCGACGCGGTCATGGTATTTCCGCTTCCGGAGATCGAGGAAAAACTGACTGCTTGGGGTTACAAGCCTCATCTGATCGGGGCGCGTCAGCAGACGGTCAGTTTATTCCGGGGGACAGAACGAGTGGACATCGCAGCTTTCTCCGGAGAGGTTGAAACGAATGCCCAGTGCAGGGATTTCACCCTGAATGCTATTTATCAGGATGTTCGGACAGGTGAAATCAAAGACCCGCTAAGCGGGCTTCAAGACTTGCGGGCAAGACGACTGAAAGCCTGTGGGTGCGCGGCTGATCGGTTCAAAGAAGATCCGCTTAGGATTCTGCGTCTAATTAGACTGGCAGTCCGTTACGGCTTGGCAATCGAGCCGGAGACCTGGCTGGCCGCGGTAGAGCATGTCCCACAGCTTGGGGAGGTTGCGGCGGAACGAGTAACGGAAGAATTAGGACGAATTCTTATGCTCGATAAGGTAGACCAGGCTTTAGGACTCCTTGATGACTTGGGGTATTTCCAGACTTGGCTTCCTGAACTGGCCAAGCTAAAAGGTCTGGTTCAAAACCGTTACCATACGAAAGATGCCTGGGAACATACCCGGCAGGTCGTGAAAAACACGGTCCCTCGCCTCGCCTTGCGTTTAGCGGCCTTATTTCATGATCTGGGAAAATGGGAAACCGCCAGTCGGGAATGCAACGTTTGGGGAACAATTCGTCTGACTGATCACGGGTATGAAGTTGCTGGATTTGAGTTGAAAGGGAAAAACCTGGAGCGCTGGGTAAACAAGGAAGCAGAAGTCAACGGGGGAAGGCTGGATAATTATTCGGATACGATCATTGTCAAACGTATCAAACCGGCGCCGACCACGCCAGGAAAGCACCTTGAGATGGTTCCCGATGGGAAGCGGCACTTTCTACAGCACGAAAGGGAAAGTGTTCGATTGGTCAGAGGAATCTTGCCTCGCTTTCGGTGGAGTATGCTTCTTCCCGGAGGAAGTAAGGGTGAACGAGAACTGGAATATTTGGTGGGGCGGCATATGTTGGGGACAATTGCTTTTATGAACGAATTAAAAGGGGATACGGACCGGACCAGGCTTTGCCGGAAGACACGCCGCTTTGCTTGGGAGATTGGCTGGAATGGGCAGGTATATGACAAACAAAGGCTCGAAAATCTCTTGGATTTGTGGCGAGCGGATTTCCTTGGCGGGAAGCAGGATGCCGCCGAAAATATAGACCTGTTAGATGAGATTCAGGGAGAAATCAGAAAGGCCGGTGCATTCTTGGCGGAGCGGGCCAGTCTGCTCGATTGGGCTCAATTCGAAGAATTTGCCCGTGGCAAAGGGCTTGCTGGGGAACGGTTCGGTCGGTTCAAGGAACAGGTACGCCGCCAGGTCATGATGGATACAAAGTTTAGGTTGACAAACCCTCAATTTCTTGAACGGGAATACGGTATCTATTGTTCTTCAATGGAAAAACAATTACAAAAATGAACCCCTCGCTGCCCAATAAGGAGGGGTTCATTGATATTAAAGAGGTAATTTATATTTATACAATATCAGGTATAATGGGATATCGGGAGAAAGGTGGTGTTCTTGATGAGTGATCAGGCGCACTGGAAATCGAACATAATAAGCTGGGCAAGTGAGTTGGGTTTTGTCTCTATCGGGTTTACCTCGGCGGAACCGATTAACGGGCTTACTCAATTGTTACAAGCTCGCATTGATCTAGGTGTGGCAACGCCTTTCGAGAACAAAGAAATCAAGCAACGGATCGATCCTCAAGCAGTTTGGCAAGATTGTCTGACGATTGTGGCCTTAGCCTACCCGCTCCCATATTCGTCCTTTCCTCAGGCAGGGGAGGGTGTTATTGCCCGTTCGGCAGTGGGGGAAGATTATCATCACTTTATGGCTCAGAAGATCAATCGTCTGGTCGGGATCATGGCTTTCAATGATTGGCCGGGGACCTTGCGCTGGCAAGTGGATACCGGCCCATTAGTAGAGCGAGCCTTTGCGCTTCGGGCAGGGATTGGCTGGATCGGACAAAACCAAAACCTCATTATTCCGGGATACGGTTCTTTTGTGGCCTTAGCCCTGCTCCTTTTGGATCAAGAGCTTGAACCTGATCATCTCCCCCAAGCAGACCATTGTGGAACCTGTCAAAGATGTGTTCAAGCCTGTCCGGCGCAAATCCTGGGGAAAGACCCATTTGCGGCCAAACACTGCGTCTCATATCTTACCCAGAGTAAAAAGGTGTTCACACCTGAGGAGGGCGAGCGACTTGGCTTAAGAATATTTGGCTGTGACACATGCCAGGAGGTTTGCCCACACAACCAAAAAAGAATTGAAGAAGAACTTGCGGACTCCTCCCCATCCTCGCTCCGGCGTGGCGTCGACTTAATGGATATTCTTAATTTAACCAAAGGTAAGTTTCAACGAAATTTTAAAGCTACTGCCGCCGGTTGGCGTGGAAAGGGAGTTCTGCAGAGAAATGCCTTTTTAGCCCTGCGTAATCTTCAATCAGCATCGCCAATCATTACGCCAGATAGGCGTTAATTTAGAGAGTGAGGACAAGCTCTTTTAGAAGGAACGACCCCAAAGGGCATTGTCTAAGTGTTGTGGCTTTGCTTTTCTCCTTACTATTATTCGACATATAGACTATAATAAAGAAAGGCGTATTTATGAGGTGACTACGCCATTAGTTTTTAAAAGAAGATTTGTATGTTAATTACAAGTTTTCATATTATATTGTTGTTTTGAAGCTTTATTACCAGGTTCATGCCGGGAACATTTATTTTTGTCGGAGGTTTTTTCTATGGAAATTCGGGTTTATTATCAAGACACTGACGCAGGCGGGGTGGTTTATTACTCAAATTATCTGAAGTTCTTCGAAAGTGGAAGGACCGAATACCTTCGTGACCGGGGATTTTTGGTCGGGGAAATGGCCCGGCGAGGTTTCGTTTTTCCGGTTGTGCACTTGGAGATTGATTACCGCGCTCCGGCTTTGCTTGACGATTTACTTAGAGTGGAAACTGTCGTGCTGGAAATCAAAAAATCCTCTTTTACCCTTGCCCAACAGGTGCTGCGGGCCATTGACGGAAAACTGCTTGCGGACGGTAAAGTGATAATGGCATGTGTGGGGCCGGGAATGAAACCCCAGAGGTTGCCTGAGGAGATTATACAGGCCTTTAAAGAATAATTGATTAGATTGCATCGCTTCGCCCTGTGTGCCTGTAAGTTATGTTCCCCCGATTCTATAGTTTCATAATCTGCGCTCCACAAAACGCGCAATCCTTTTGAGGGCTTCCTGAAGCTGCTCGATGGAATAAGCATAGGAACAGCGAATATATCCCTCTCCGGAAGGGCCGAAAGCGGTCCCCGGAACGACAGCAACTTTTTCTTCCTTTAAAAGTTCTTCGGCAAACTTCTCGGAGGACAAATTTGTTTTTGAAATATCCGGAAATACATAAAAGGCGCCTAAGGGTTCGAAACAGGCGAGACCCATTTGCCGAAAGCCGTGAACCATGAGGCGACGTCGCCGATCATAAGCAGTGACCATGTCATTTTTAGCTTCAGAGGCAGAACGTAACGCTTCTATGGCTGCTATTTGTCCCATAATGGGGGCACAGAGCATGGTGTATTGGTGAATGCGGGTCAGCCCTTGGATTAAATCAGCATGTCCGGCAACATACCCGATTCTCCAGCCGGTCATGGCGTAGGATTTTGAGAAACCGCTGACAAAGAGTGTGCGGTCATGCATGCCTGGTAAGGTGGCAAAGGAGACATGTCTTCCGTCATAGGTGAGCTCAGAATAGATATCGTCAGCAAGAACGAGAAGATCGTGCTTTGTCACAAAATCGGCGATAGGGATAAGGTCCTCACGACGCATGATCGCCCCGGTTGGATTATTCGGGTAGGAGAGCACCAAGAGTTTGGCTTGCGGTGTATAAACCTGGTTTAAGTCTTCCACGCGTAAACGAAAGTTGTCTTTGGCATAGGTGGGAATGTAACAGACACTTGCCCCGGCTAGTATTGCGCATGGGGCGTAGGATACATAAGACGGATCGGGAACTAAGACGACATCTCCCGGCTCGAGCACTGCCCGCATCACAAGGTCAACGGCTTCGCTGGCGCCAGTGGTTATGAGAATTTCTGTAGCTGGATCGTAGCTAAGTCCCAACGAATTATTTAAGTAATAGGAAAGTTCTTCACGCAATTCCAGGAGACCGGCATTACTGGTATACATGGTCTGTCCTTGTTCTAAAGAAAACATGCCACTTTCGCGCACGGTCCAAGGGGTGACAAAATCGGGTTCTCCGACGCCTAAGGAGATGATATCCTGCATAGTGGCCACCAGATCAAAGAACTTGCGGATCCCTGAAGGAGGTAGAGTAGCGACATGGGAAGCGAGGTAACGATTCATGGCGAAACCACGAGACGTTGCAGCGTCTCTTCCTCGCCCATAAGCTCGATTCCGTCTTGCTTATAGCGGCGAAGCACAAAGTGGGTCGCTGTGCTCTGAACATGCTCAAGAGGGGCTAGTTTTTCAGCCACAAAAAGAGCGACGTCTTGCATTGTTTTACCTTCAATGAGCAGAGATAGATCGTATCCGCCGGACATCAGAAAAAGTGTTTTGATCTCAGGAAATTTTAGTAACCGTTTGGCAATTTTATCGAAACCATAGCCCCGCTGGGGCAAGACCTTTACTTCGATAAGTGCGGATACCTTTTCTTCATTGGTTCGAGCCCAATTGATCATGGGTTTATAGCCGACAATGACTTTTTCCTTTTCCCAATCAATGATCCGTTGTCGGATGTATTCAGATGGCAATCCGGTTTGCACGGAAAGCTCTTCTGGGGTTAGACGACAATCTTCAGCGATGAGTTTGAGTAGTTTATGATCCTCTTCAGTAAGCATTTAATCCACCTCTTTATATAAACATCATAACATAGTTGATTATAGCACGCTTAAATAGCATTTACTCGGGTTAAATTGAAGCTTTTGTCGCATTAAGAAGTCCTCCGGCAAGAAGGATTTTAGCTTGCCGTTCGCTGAGATCATGCTTAACCCAAACCGGGTCCGAGTCGTTATTTAGGGTAATGTCAAAAGGAGCAGGCGCAAGAATTGCCTGATGCAGGTCTGCGAGGTGTAAAATATTCCCGGCATGCATACGAGTAAGGTCTTCTTCGTTTACAAAGGTGATTGGAAGTATACCGAAATTGATCAGATTGGCACGGTGGATGCGGGCAAAACTCTGGGCCAGGACAACGTGCAGTCCCAAGTACATGGGAGCAAGGGCGGCGTGTTCGCGGCTTGAGCCTTGACCGTAATTGTGACCGGCAACAATGATACTTTGCTTGAGGACCTTGGCCTTGGATGCAAACTGAGCGTCGACTTTGTGAAAGGTGTATTCTGAAATGGCCGGAATGTTCGAACGGAGCGGGAGAATCCCGGCTCCGGCGGGCATAATATCGTCTGTAGTCACATTAGCACCAAGCTTTAGAATGATGGGTAAGCTGAGCGTATTATCCAGGGCAGGGGCAAGGGGAAGCGGCTGAATGTTGGGACCGCGTCGAATTGGGGTATCCGCAGCGCCGGGAGGTAAAATCATGCTGTCATCGAAGCGAAACAGTTCTGGGAAAGCCACAACGGGAGGGAGTCCTAAGCTGCGAGGATCTGTTAAATAGCCTGTCAAGGCACTGGCTGCTGCAATTTCAGGGCTCGCCAGAAAGACCGAGGCATCTTGGGTTCCGCTCCGACCTTCAAAATTACGGTTAAAAGTGCGGACAGAAACTCCTTTCGAGACCGGTGATTGGCCCATGCCAATACACGGACCACAGGACGATTCAAGCAGTCGTGCCCCGCTATCCAAGAGATCAGTCAAGGCGCCATTATTGGCAAGCATACTTAAAACTTGACGGGACCCGGGAGAAATAACTAAGCTTACGTCCGGATGAACGTGTTTACCTTTCAGGATCTGACTAACACTCATCAGGTCTTGGTAGGAGGAATTTGTACAACTACCGATGGCAACTTGATTTACAGGCAGAGCTGATCGCTCAGTTACCGGAAGTACATTGTCCGGGCTATGGGGTTGGGCAACCAACGGAGCAAGCAGAGAAAGATCGATTTTAATGTCTTCATCATAGGAGGCATCCTCATCAGCAGAGAGAGGAATAAAGTCCTCTGCTCTTCCCTGCGCTTCTAAAAACCTGAGGGTTTGCTCGTCACTGGGGAATATTGAAGAAGATGCCCCGAGTTCCGCACCCATATTTGTGATGGTTGCGCGTTGTGGGACGGTAAGGGTTTTCACACCCGGTCCGGCATACTCGATGATTTTCCCAACACCCCCTTTGACAGAAAGCACGCAAAGAATTTCCAAAATGATATCTTTGGCTGAAACCCAGTCCGAGAGTTGCCCTGTAAGCCAGACACGCAGGACCTTGGGGTTGGGAAGATAAAAAGCTCCGCCACCCATCGCCACGGCAACGTCCAAACCCCCGGCACCCATGGCCAGCATTCCCATTCCGCCGGCAGTGGGGGTATGACTGTCTGAGCCAAGTAAGGTTTTACCGGGTTTAGCGAAGCGTTCAAGATGGACTTGGTGACAAATTCCGTTTCCCGGGCGGGAAAAATACGCACCGAAGCGTGCGGCGGCGCTCTGCAAAAACGCGTGGTCATCCGCATTTTCAAACCCTGTTTGCAGGGTATTGTGATCTATATAACTGACCGAGCACTCCGTTCGGACTCTGGGAATGTTCATAGCTTCAAATTGCAAATAAGCCATTGTTCCAGTGGCGTCCTGGGTTAACGTTTGATCAATCCTAAGGGCGATTTCGTTTCCTTCTTCTAAATAACCGGAAACCAAGTGCGATGTTAGTATTTTTTGAGTCAGATTTTGTCCCATGATCATTCCTCCTTCGAATGTTCTTAACTCTACCAAAAACAAAACGGAACATCCAGGGCTTTTCTGAAATTATACAGAATATCTTTTTAGTATAAAGTATACCTGCTTTATAGTAGTGCTAAGTTGGGTTTGTCATAATTTCAGGTTATAATAGTTTAATAGGAAGGTCAAGATTTTATCTGGGAGGAATAATTATTTTATGCCCATATATGAATTTGGGTGTCCGAGCTGTGGCATTCTGACGACGGAATTATATAAGATGGGGGAAAACGGTGAGTTGTTGACGTGTGCTAACTGTGGGCATGCCGGGCTTACGAAACATTTCTCCGGGTTTGTAAGTCTGGGAGTCTCCGGAGGGTCCGGGGGCGGAAATTGCTCACTAGGATGTAAGGGAAACTGTACTGGATGTCATTGAAAGGGGAACATAAGTCTTGAAACAGCGCCTGAATATTGTCCTGGTTGAGCCAGAAATTCCTCCGAATACGGGGAATGTGGTTCGACTTTGTGCTGCAACCGGGGCAACACTTCATCTAATAAAACCATTAGGATTTAGTATCGATGACAAGCAATTAAAACGTGCCGGATTAGACTACTGGCGCTTACTTGATATATTTGTCTATGAAAATTTTGAGGAGTTTGAGGAGAAAAACCCAGGAGGACCCCGTTACTTAGCGACCACAAAAGGCGGACGGGCGTATACTGACCTAACATATGAGCCAGGGGGATACCTGCTTTTTGGGAAGGAAACAAAAGGATTGGCTCCCGGAATTTTAGCGCGTTACCCGGACACGACCTTCCGGTTACCGATGCGTGCCGAAGCCCGTTGCTTGAATTTATCGAATTCTGTGGCGGTTGTTGTTTATGAAACATTACGTCAATGGGGTTTTCCGGAACTTGTCTAGAAAGGAGGTCAATCATGACCTATGCATTAACCTTTTTCACGGCCCTTGTGATAGCGGCGATTGCTACGCCGGTTTCCATGAAAATGGCGGGTAGGTGGGGAGCTATTGCTTATCCAGGTGGTCGGCATGTTCACACCAAGCAGATTCCTTGTCTTGGCGGGTTGGCAATATATGCTGCATTTTGGAGTGCATCCTTGATCATGCAAGTGTGGGATCAACAAATGTCGGGCTTATTCCTGGGAAGTACGCTTATCTTGGGGGTTGGAATTTGGGACGATATCCGCGGCATGCGACCTTTAGTTAAGTTTTTTTGGCAAATCGTCGCTGCAGCAGTGCTACTCGGTTTTAATTTTTCCATGAACAAAATTTCGCTGCCATTTATTAATTATGATATTAATTTCGAGCAACTAGGGCTAGGCGCTATTGGTTTTATCCTAATGCTCTTTTGGGTTGTCGGCTTGGTGAACACCGTCAATGTTTCAGATGGACTCGATGGTTTAGCCGCAGGAATTTGTTTCGTAGCGGCACTTTTGCTGTTTTGGTCTGCGAACCAAATTGCTCAACCTACGGTTGCTCCTGCCCATCTTACATTGGCCTTGGCCGGAGCGCTCCTCGGGTTTTTATTTTTTAATTTCCCTCCGGCGCGCGTTTTTATGGGAGATTCAGGAAGCATGTTCCTTGGCTACATTATTGGAGGAATTTCGATCATGGGTCTGCTTAAAACAGCAACGGTTTTGGGTTTGGTTTTTCCACTCCTTGTTTTAGGTATGCCGGTTACAGACCTCACCTTTGCCATTATTCGCCGCAAGCTGCGCGGGCAGTCTGTAGCGACAGCTGACCGAGGGCATCTCCACCATCGTTTGCTGGATGCTGGGTTGACTCAACGGTCGGCAGTGCTTTCCATGTATGGGATAAGTGCTTGCTTTGGCGTGGCCGCTGTGCTTGGAGCCAAGGGGCAATGGATTTGGGCCTTGGCTGTTCTCTTTGTAGTTTTTGCACTGCTTATTATCATTCTAATGCGTAGAACAGCTATGCTGGCGGTTTTTAGTCGACGTCATTCAAAGTGAAGCGTTTTCCAAATATTACATCTCCAGCGCAAAGGCATTGTTACACTTCATTTTTTATCAGCACATAAGATGATAAGAAAGAGGGGGTATAAGTATGCCATTAAAAGTGTTTGCCTTTTATAATGGCTTAACAGAACAAACAAAGGGTTATTCTTATCTTAAACGCTACGGGAGTATCATCAACCAATTAGCTATTTTTGAGATTCCTATTCAGAATAACGGAACACTCCTTGGGCGTCCAAGTCGACGGCTAATCAATGAGGCCCATGCTATGGGGAACAAAGTTTTCCTGGTCGTTAGCAATCTAACCTCACAAGGTCAGTTTTCCACCGCTTTGATCGGACGTTTGGTACGTGATCAAGATTTTGCCAACCTTGTTTGGCAAAACATTAGAAATGTCTTGGCTGAGTATCAATGTGATGGGGTTAATCTTGATTTGGAGAAAGCGGCGCCTGCAGCCCGACCCCTGTTTAGCAAGCTGATCAGAGACTGGTCGGCACGGTTTCAACAGGAGAATTTTCGCGTCTCAATTGATGTACCGGCTAAGTCTTCCGATGAACCGCTGGATGAATGGAAGGGAGCCTTTGATTATCAAGCAATTGGGCAGGCTGTCGATGAGGTGATCATTATGACTTACGAAGAGCATTGGGCAGCAAGTGAACCAGGATCCGTCGCCTCAATTCCTTGGGTTACCAAAGTCATAAAGTATGCAGTCGCCAATATTCCACCCCGGAAAATTTATATGGGAATTCCAATCTATGGATACGATTGGCCGGAGACAGGAACTGGGCGTGTTATCGGCTATCAACGGGCAATAGAGCTGGCACGACGTCATGGGGCCCCGTTGCAATGGGATGCAAGGCAACATAGCACATACTTCCGTTACGAGACTATGAGGGTTCGCCATACTGTATATTTCGAAGATCCCCGTAGCTTAAGAGACAAGCTGGACATTGCGTTGCAGATGGGTATTCGTGGTGTAGCGCTATGGGAAATGAACCTTAGCTATCCTAGTTTCTGGGATGTACTTCAAACATACGTTAAGCGGCAATAAGCAAATAGGAGGGGTAAAACCTATAATACATTCCAACTCATTGCTCTCAAGACGTAGGAGAGTTCGAGCGTCTCCTGCAGCGCAGGGCTCCGGAGAGCCAGGTCAGGGCGTTAAAGCCTGGTGAAATGTTTGAGGTTTAAATATATGAAATATCTCGCCTGATTTTTTTAGGCGGGATATTTTTATGCATAAACGGTAAAACTTATCTTATAGAAAGGAGATGAGTTTGATGACAAGAATACCATGTTCGACACGTTGTCTTTATGCGGTTGAAGGGCACTGCCGATTAGAACACCTTCTCGGAGAGCGGCGGGGAGCGACCTGTCCGCATTATGAGGAAGATTTCGATATTATGAGTAGGGGGAGAATCTAGTATGAAGCAGTCAAAACCAAAGGTAAAGCGAATAGATCCACTTGAACCGTTGAAGATGGAGATTGCAGCTGAATTGGGTTTACTCAATCAGATCAATAGTGAGGGGTGGCATTCTTTGAGCGCTAAAGAGGCAGGAAAAATCGGAGGACTTATGACCCAAAGGAGACGAAAAAAATGATTTGTTCGATATTGTGGAAACCAAATTGGAGTGGAGGAGCCCGTCCTTAAGACGGGTTCTTTTATTTTATAGATCATTATTTGC
Source organism: Desulfosporosinus sp. (assembly GCA_049302315.1). Classification (GTDB taxonomy): domain Bacteria; phylum Bacillota; class Desulfitobacteriia; order Desulfitobacteriales; family Desulfitobacteriaceae; genus Desulfosporosinus. Next base: position 109 of record JBAQLX010000468.1, on the reverse strand, counting down.
ATAGTGTTGCATTTAGGATTCCGAATCACTTGATTTTGCTTGATAAAAGTCCCGATACCGTAGCGATTTGGGATTATGAAAAACCGAATTGAGCAGAGAGTCGACCTTT
>JBAQLX010000467.1:0-5026 GCA_049302315.1 Desulfosporosinus sp. | reverse complement strand
CCGCAGACCTTCCCCTTTTTGTAGACGGGGATACCGGTCACGGCGGGGTCATTAACGTGATGAGAACGGTACGGGAATTTGAAAAAGCCGGGGCGGCCGGAATGTTTATCGAGGATCAGCTATTTCCGAAGCGCTGCGGCCACATGGAGGGGAAACAGGTAATTGAAACCGATGAAATGATCTCCAAAATAAAGGCAGCTGTTGATGCTCGGGTAGATTCTGATTTTGTCGTTTGTGCCCGAACTGACGCTTTGGGAGTAATGGGTATCGATGAAGCCATAGAGCGGGGCAACAGGTACAGGGAAGCTGGGGCAGATTTAATCTATGTGGAAGCCCCAACCTCAAAAGAAGAAATGTTGAGAATTAACCGCGAGGTGGACGCGCCTACTCTGGCTATCCAGATTGAGGGGGGGAAAACTCCTCCGTTCCCGGCCAACGAGCTTCAGGAGTTTGGTTATAATGCTGTCGCCTATGCTCTATCTACGCTCTATGCGTCAGCTTTCGCCGTCAGAGGTGTTCTGGAAGAACTCATGCATAAGGGAACGACAACTGGCTACAGGGATAAAATGTTTGATTTTAATGAGTATAATCAGTTTTTGGGGTTGGAATTCTTGCGGGAAAAGGAAAGATCGTATTCAAAAATATAACCTGCCTGAGTGAATGTCCTTGCTTACTTTTTCAGCTACAAATTCTTTAATTCCAAAAAGGTTTTTGCCAAGCTTAAGCAAGAACCCTTTTTGATTAAAGGATACTTGACACGGAATATTTGGAGGCATGGGCGATGATTTTTTTGAGAATCAACGTGGATGACTCATTACTCATCTATAGAAAGATAACTATAAAAAAATAAATCGAATGACCCCTTTAGGGTTTATTTGTTGTAGGATGATCTTAGTTTCTAGACAAATCAGACTTTATGAAGTGGGGTAAGACGACAGTATAAAATAGTTTGATATGAAATGTTGCATATGAGATTATTTAAATTGGTATAATCTTGAAGGCCGTTTGTTAATTAAAGTAATCATGCTTCAGCTCTGGCCTTTACGCATCTTTATGGTTGAATCCCAGCTTAAATTAACATATCCTTAATTTAGTTACTTAACCCTTAACCCTTGAACTTGGACAAACGTATTCGTAATTAAATCATGGTAAGGGGGAATTACGTTGAGAATTAAAGACTTTATGACTACTAATGTCATCAAATTACGCTGGGACGACTCTGTTCAAAGAGCAGCTGACACTATGGTGAAATGTCGCATAGACGGTATGCCGGTAGTTGATAATGATGACAAGCTAGTAGGCATTTTTACGAAGACCCATGCTCTAAGGGCTATCGGATTGAACGAGAAGGCTACTGTCGGTGAGTTAATGAAGCAAAATGTGATCACGGTTAGAGAAGATGCGCTGCCTGAGGAAACCTTACAGATTCCGGTTGGAAGATTGCCTGTGGTGGATAATAATGGAGAGCTGGTGGGTATCATAACCAGAACCGATATACTGAAGGCCTTTCAGCGGCAACTAGCATATGCAGTAGAAGAACATAATGTTGATTGAAGCTGGTTTTGTCCCCGGCCAAAGTCTGACGGTCGGTGGTTTAATCGGTGTAAAATAAATAGCTATTATTCTTTCTGTATTAGGTAGTTTTGATCATAGTTTCGGCTAAAGAAGGGCTATGAGATGAAAATAAAAGTAATTTGAACAGTGAACAGTGGAGAAAGCTATTTTATTCGGTAAAGTGATGGATCCGAACGCTTTAGATGCAAAATATCATCAGCAGAAATATCTTGTGAAAGTCACAATTATCTCAAGATATTCGACAATGCTGATGATATTTTGCATCTTGGGATTTTAGAACAATTAAAATATTCCCACAATACCAAGGGTTAAGGAGTTTGCTCTGATTGGAATGGATCTTGCATTATACAAACAGTAGAATGGTTACTATGTGTTATGACAACTGTATGTACCAAATGAAATATACCTATTGGAGGTTAATATCTAATATCAACCAGTAACCCTCTTAAACCCTCTAATAGAAGAAATTTGGCAAGTGAAGTTGCGACAGAAACAAGGTGTGACAATACCCCGGTAACCATCGAAGCAAAGGAGGGAAAAGCTTACCTACAACTACAATCAAAGTTTTTATTAAAAGTTAATTTAAAGTTATTGAAAATTATGGAAAGTTATTAAAAAGAATGGAGCTGTTAGAATGAGCGGTCAACCTACTACAAACACAAATGATGGACCGGTTTTTTTCCACCCTGATTTATTTGTTGTACCAACCGATGGTCAAGCACCTTACCTTTTGGGGTATAAATGTGATGATTGTGGGAAAATATGGTTTCCAAAATTGGAAATATGCCCTGATTGCTGGACTGACTTAAAGCAAATTCCATTAAGTAGAACTGGAATATTATACAGCTATTCTATTATTCATACAGGCCAAAGAGGGATAAAAGCACCCTACGCTGTAGGTTATGTGGATTTCCCAGGAGATGTACGAATCTATTCTCAGTTGGCTATTCCACACGAAAAAATAAAATTGGGAATGGCTGTGGAAGTTACCGAGGGGGTTGTTCGAATAGATAAAAGCGGTAATCCAGTCATGCGGGCTTATATGTTCAAAGCAGTCGAGTAGACGCCGTTATTTATAGAAGGAGGATTAACCGATGAGTAGAGATGTATATATTGTGGGAGTCGGCATGACTCGTTTCGGTAAGTTTACGGATACAATGTACTATAATTTGGGAAAAGAAGCTGTTGTCGCCGCCATTAAGGATGCCAATGTCGACAAGCGTGAGATTCAGGCGGGTTATGTGGGAAATGTAAAGGCGGAGATGGCGCCTGGTCAAAAGGTGTTTAAAGAATTGGGCATGACCGGGATGCAGATTGTGAATGTGGAAAATGCTTGTTCCAGTGGGGCAACGGCCCTTAATCTGGCTTACTCGGCAATTGCCAGTGGACAATATGATATGGTCATGGCTGTGGGATGTGAGAACTTGACCAGTGTCCGGACTTCTGGAGAAGCCCTAGCGCCTATGATGGACGACATTGAGGGTATTCTGGGCAACGTTATGCCGGCTATCTATGGGATGAGGGCTATGAAATATATGGAGCTATACGGCGCGACGCGTGAAGATTTGGCGCTTGTTGCGGTAAAAAACCATAAACATAGTTCAATGAATCCATATGCGCAATACCGGAATTTGGTTACTGTAGAAGAAGTCTTGGCTTCCAGGATGATAGCTGAGCCGTTTACCCTCAGCAATGTTGTCCGATTGCCGACGGGGGAGCAGCAGCTGTTGTATGTTCAAAAGAGAAGATGCTGCAACTGGGCGCCAAGGGAGTTAAAATTGATGCATCTATCTTGGTTTCCGGTTTATTCAAGAATCAGTGGGTTGATATGACTACTCCGGAAATCAGCCAGAGGGCCGGTCGGTTAGCATATGAAATGGCAGGCATGGGACCGGAAGATATTGGCATGATAGAAGTTCATGATGCATTTACGATTGCTGAATTTCTCTACTACGAAGAGTTAGGTTTTTGTAAAGTAGGTGAAGCCGCTTCCTTTATTCGTAGTGGCGAAGCTGAATTAGGCGGTAAACATGTTTTCAGTATCAGGGGCGGTTTATTATGTATGGGACATCCTCTAGGTGCTACAGGGGTTGCCCAGGCGGTTGAAGCAGTTTGGCAGCTGCGAGGTCAGGCCGGAGATCGGCAGATTCCAGGATTAAAAACGGCCATGATCCATATTACTGGGGGCGGAGTGTCCGGAATGGATAACGCTGCCTGTGGGGTTCATATTTTCACTAATTAAGAAACTTATCAGCAGGCGAAAGGAGGACTTCTTATGGCGATTAAACTCGCCATTGGATATAGCCCATGCAGTAGCCTACTTTGCTTCGGATGAGGCGAATTATGTCACTGGCCAGACGATTTTTGTTTGTGGCGGCAAAAGTCTGTTTGCTAATATCGGCTAATGCCGGCGGACATTCGAAAGAGGGATGACAAATGCAGAAAAATATAGCAGAGGGGAATGTTTTTAATAACATACGGATAGTCGAACTTGCCGGTGAACTAGGAGCTTATACGGGCAAACTCTTTGCGGACTTGGGGGCCGACGTAATTCGGATTGAGTCTATGGAGGGAGATCCTACCCGGTTAGAAAAACCCTTTTTTGAAGAGACTCCTGGCATTGAAAATAGCCTTAGGTCTCAATATCTAAATACAAATAAAAAAGGGATTGTTCTTGATCTAGCATCTTCCGAAGGGAAAGAGGTTTTACTTAAGCTGATTAAATCAACCGATTTGTTGATTGAGAGCTTTCCTCCCGGACATCTTGAAAGTCTGGGTTTGGGATATGCGGTACTATCTGTAATCAATCCTAAACTTGTGCATACGGCCATTACACCCTACGGTCAGTTTGGTCCGTATAAGAACTATCCTTTTTCTGACCTAACTTGTGCGGCTATGGGCGGTATGTTATATCTAGCGGGTACTGAGAACGAGAAACCAGCTCTGGTTCCCGATAAACAGGCCTTTTTTCAGGCGGATTTGTATGCTGCCTATGGAAGTATGGTGGCCTTAATTGACGCCGACTTGACCTTAGAAGGGCAATATATTGATGTGTCCATACAAGAGAGTGTTGCCACGGCACAAGAGAACGCAGTTCAAACCTATGATTTGGAAGGGCGGATTCGCCGTGGAAAAGGCTTGGCGGAAACCGGTAATGGAACCTACAAATGTCAAGACGGTTTTGTATATATCTTAGCGGCTATGGGAAGCAATGCTAATTTTTGGGATCCCTTAGTCGCTTGGATGGTTGAAGAAAATGTTCCGGGCGCTGAAGTCTTACAGGGCAAAGAATGGAGAACATCTGAACATCGGAAAAAAGAAGAGTCAATAGATATTTTTAAAGTAATCTTTGAGCAATTCTCAATGAAGTATACTAAACAAGATCTTTATCAAGAAAGTCAGAAACGTAAAGTCGTGATTTATCCAGTTAACACGGCAAAAGACGTATTGG
>JBAQLX010000466.1:0-7303 GCA_049302315.1 Desulfosporosinus sp. | reverse complement strand
CCTCAGCCGTTAAGCTCGTCTTTGACAGCTGGCGGCTTCGGCATTAGTCTCCACCGGAGACTAATGTGCTAGACGTACTTGCGCATGTGTTGCATGGCGGATTTCTCAAGACGGGATACCTGAGCCTGGGAAATTCCAATCTCATCCGCAACCTCCATTTGAGTCTTGCCATTGAAGAACCGCAAAGACAAAATGAGCTTTTCACGCTCACTGAGGCGTCGTAATGCTTCCCGCACGACAAGCCCTTCAACCCAGCCAGTGTCAGATTGCTTATCATCGCCTATTTGATCCATAACAAAGATAGGATCTCCCCCATCATGATAAATCGGTTCAAACAAGGAAATCGGTTCTTGAATAGCATCTAAAGCAAAAATGACATCTTCTCGCGGTAGAGAAAGTTTATCAGCGATCTCTGTTACCGTTGGTTCGCGTGAACATTCACACACCAACTGATCTCTCACTTGGAGTGCCTTGTAGGCGATATCCCGCAGGGATCGACTCACCCTTATCGGATTGTTGTCCCGCAGATAACGACGGATTTCCCCAATAATCATGGGGACGGCATAAGTAGAAAACTTAACGTTTTGTCCAAGATCAAAGTTGTCGATCGCTTTCATCAAGCCAATACAACCAACCTGAAAAAGGTCGTCCACATACTCTCCCCGATTTGTAAACCGCTGAATCACACTGAGAACAAGACGGAGATTTCCATGGATAAGTTTGTCCCGAGCGCTGCGATCTCCAGCTTGGTAAATCACAAACAACTCTTTCATTTTCACGCTGGATAAAATAGGCAATTTTGAGGTGTTCACTCCACAAATCTCAACTTTATTTATCGCCAAATTTCGAGCACCTCCCCAGCTAACAATTCTGTTGGGAAGTATGCCCTAACTCGGTTTGGGTTATTCCAATCGACAAAATTCTTTCCGTAATCTGCGAATAATCCTTTTCTCGAGACGGGAAATATAGGACTGCGAGATCCCCAATCGATCAGCTACTTCTTTTTGTGTTTTCTCAACGCCATTATCCAACCCAAATCTTAGTTCCATAATCACCTTTTCTCTATTTGTTAGCCTCCCCATCGCTAAATGCAACAACTGCCGGTCTACCTGTTCTTCAATCGGCTTCGAGATAATGTCATTTTCTGTACCTAAAACATCAGATAAGAGTAATTCGTTACCATCCCAGTCAATGTTTAATGGTTCATCGAACGATACTTCTGAGCGAGTCTTATTGTTTCGTCTAAGATACATCAGAATTTCATTTTCAATACACCGGGAAGCATAGGTTGCCAGTTTTATTTTCTTCTGGGGATCAAAGGTATTGACCGCTTTAATCAACCCAATTGTTCCTATGGAAACAAGGTCTTCAATCCCTATCCCCGTATTTTCGAATTTTCGAGCAATATACACTACTAGACGTAAGTTGCGTTCGATTAGGATATCCCGAATAGAATGGTCTCCTAATTCCAATCTTTCCAGGAGAACCCCTTCTTCATCCGAGTTGAGTGGCGGCGGAAGGGCTTCACTGCTTCCAACATAATAAATTCCACTTAATCCACATATTTTTTGAAGAAGCATGGACCAAAGGCGTCTGACCTTATCTTGAACAACCCTCCGCCACATCATTTATCCATCTCCGCCTTTCTGCACATGTTCGGGGTGTATTAAAGCCTGGTATTCACCCTCTGAACTTAACACTTGCTTGACGAGCGCCACCGTTGCCTTGATCCGCCGAGATCCCTTTTTGTCAAAACACGTTACGCGCTCAGGTCTTATCCCCAACAGCCAGCTCTGACGATCAATGGCTTGAAAAGGGATGAAAACAAGGTGTTTTACTAAACTGGGATCGACACCCCATAATAACGGCCAAGGGTCTGCGTAGTCTTTCCAGGGGATATTTAGAAAGGAGCGCATATTATCTGGCAAAGAAGCCGCAGCAACCTCCTCTTCCAGAAGAATAACAGGGAACCCAGTCAATGGATCTCGCAAATGGTTCCCAGTGTCCAGCAACGCTTTAATGCAAACAACCCCACGTTCTTCACAGCCAAAATCAATTTCCAGATCGTAAATAATTTGCTCCAAAACTGAGTTTCTTTCCTGCCATCGCAGCCATAGACGCTGTAAAAACCACCACATCAATGCACCCAGCGGAAGGATCCAAAGATTGTTTAGGACCAGTGAAAAGGGGCCGCCACTTAATTCGTGATCAAATTGCACCCACCCCCATGCAGCATATACAAATCCGCCGAGTCCTGTAGATAGAAGCCAAAATCCAGCCAATGCCTTGAGAAAAGTGTTCAGTCTCCGAGTCGGGAAAGCCGCTCCAACCATTAGAAACGGAATAACCCATTTGCTTGCCATAATCCACTGAGAAGCGGAATAACAGGCTAAGAGCACCGGAATCTCACCGAGCAGAGCCCCCAGCAGGATTCGGCTGGGCTGGACAGGGAGGCGAATGAGTCGGCTGGTAAGAGTGAGAATAAGAGCATCCATTCCTCCGTTAATGAGAATATCCAGATCGAGATAAGTCTCAGTTATGCACATCTGGTGTATCCTTTCCATACGCTTCTTACAAAATTATATCTGATATCAGTAGTAAAACCTGTCGCTTTACGTGGGCTGGAATGGGATTTTTTAGGACAAATAGTGCGAGTGGCGTACCGATTCTTCAATGTGTCATATATGTCGACAGGATGTGCTGATTTAGAGGGGGGATAGCTAATCTGTGAGCATATATGAGCAAATAAATAACCGGTCTGAAATAGACTAATATCTATTTCAGACCGGTAGACGTTCATATTTCCCATATAGGTTGGAGGGGGTTATTAAGGAACCAGTCATTACGGTTGACGATTGCGTTTTGACTAGGGGAGGAAAGATATTGGTATAAAATAGCAATAACAAGTGAGTTTGTCAAAGTATGGCTCCAAACATTGAGATAGGAGGCTATTAGCAGTGGAGAATAACGTAACCACCGAGAGCAATTTTGAATGTTGTAATCTCTAAGGTCTAATTCTCCGCAGCTCACCGCGATTAAATATTGGCGCGAAACGAGTATAACGTAGACACCCCGCAGCTTGCTGCGGGGTATTTCTTCTTTTCTGTCAGTAATGCGCCTGAAGAGACTCCAGACACTGAAATGTACAACGCATCGTTGATGCGCTGGCCTATTGAGCAGTGCTTCCATCGAGAAGGAACCGCTGCCTGACTATTAACGCCGACGCCTTAGAAACTCTGGAATATCAACGTCTCCTTCTTTAGATACCGGTTTGATAATATTATCCTGAACATTTCCAGGCGCCGCTCCAAAGCCGGCCCAATGCTGATCAAATCCTGTGGCGATAACGGTAACCCTTATTTCTTCCTTGAGGTTCTCATCAATGACCGCACCAAAAATAATATTCGCTTCGGGATCTGCGGCTTCCGCAATAATCCCCGCGGCTTCGTTCACTTCAAAAAGGGTTAAATTAATACCGCCGGTAATATTAAGAAGGACTCCTTTAGCTCCTTCAATCGAAGTTTCCAGCAGCGGGCTGGAAATTGCTTTACGGGCTGCATCAGCGGCACGGTTTTCCCCAGTTGCCTGACCAATACCCATCAGGGCAGAACCCGTATTCGCCATAATAGTCTTAACATCAGCGAAATCCAAATTTATCAGACCAGGAACAGCAATTAAATCAGAAATCCCTTGAACCCCTTGGCGCAGAACATCATCTGCAATGCGAAAAGCTTCATTAATCGTAGTATGCTTGTCCACTACTTGCAACAATCGATCATTCGGGATAGTAATTAGCGTATCCACTTTACTCTTAAGCTCTGCAATCCCTTTTTCTGCCTGCATAGCCCGTTTACGGCCTTCGAAGGTGAACGGACGCGTAACCACGCCTACCGTTAGCGCTCCCATTTCCTTGGCCACTTCCGCAACGATAGGCGCTCCTCCTGTACCCGTTCCGCCTCCCATCCCAGCAGTGACGAAAACCATATCCGCTCCCTTTAACACCCTGGCAAGTTCTTCCCGGCTTTCTTCCGCCGCTTTAGCTCCTATTTCCGGATTTGCTCCTGCTCCAAGTCCTTTAGTTAACTTTACCCCTATTTGCACTTTTTCACCTGCACGGGAAAGTTGCAAGGCCTGCGAATCAGTATTCACTGTAACAAAATCTACCCCTTGTAAGCCGGCGACAATCATCCGATTAACCGCGTTGTTTCCGCCACCACCGACCCCAATCACTTTAATCTCTGCAAATTGGTTTAAGTCCGTATCAAATTCTAGCATCTAGGCTTTAACCCCCTCGCTTCATTCTGGTTTCTCTGCTTTGGAAAAGTTCAGGTTATAACAAATATTCAACTGCGCTGTCCAAGCACTCGCTTGTATTCACTAATAATGCGTTGAAGCATGCCCACAAACGCGCAGAAATTATCCTTTCATTACTTTAACGCACAACATAACGAATTCGATATGTCTATGCTTTATCCCTTTTTTTAAAAATAAAATTTTTCTAAAAGATTCTAGCTTTTTCTCTTAAGTGAAAGTCCAAATTACTTTTTTATCAGATGACGCCGAATACTTCCCAAATTATTAAATAACCGTACACCAAATGCAACAACTGCAGCCAAATAGATATCCACTCCAATACGATCTCCCACATACGCCAAAAAGGCTGCAAGGAGCATGTTGCTAAAAAAGCCGGTCAAAAACACTGTGCTGTCGAAATGATCCTCCTGCGCAGAGCGTATCCCACCTAAGACGGAATCCAGCGCTGCCAATATTCCAACGGATAAGTATTTAGCATATTCGATCGGGACTGAAAACGGACTGACATACCCAATAGCCAATCCCAAAACCAAGCCTAATAGCGGTAACCACATGTTCCTTCTTCCTCCCTGATCTAGCGACCAATTACAGGTTTCGCCGCCGTGAAATCAATATAACGTACCCCTTGCTGAAATGACATATACTCATTAGCGCTGACAAGTTTAAAAAGCGCATTTAATTTAGGTTTCCAGTCGTTAGTTTGTCCAAGTCGGACTTCAACCCCACTGCTTAGGTACATCGTCATTTGTTGAATGGGATCTACGTGAAGTTCCCCCATCTGAGAAAGTAATTCAGGTGGGGCTTGTCCAAGCAAGTTCAGTGCTGCCGTAAGGGATGGGTTTGCCAGGTTTTGTCCTGGTCCCACGGTATCCTTAAGATTAATTCCAGTAAGCACCGGATAACCATTTTTAGGCCAACTCTCTAAACGGCGTAAAAAAGTCCCCTGCGCATCCACCTCCAAGACCCCCCTTGGTACAACGACCAAGGCGACAGGGGTCCGTTCAGTAACCATAATTACAAGCGTCTGAGGAAGCTTACGCTGAAACTGAACACTTTGAACAAGCGGATGTAATGTAATTTTATGATTAAGTGCCTCTTGATCAAATAATAACAGGTTCTGTCCCTGAACCCCGCTGGCTAATTTGATGATTTCGCTTTCCGGACTCAGTTTAAGTCCCTCTACTATTACGTGTTGCACCGTAAAAACACTGGACCGAAAGAAAAGAGCCAAACCCAATGAAAGTAAGATCGTCAAGACAGCAATATAGAGAAAGGTCGTATTCATCTTTTTGGATTGCATTTCGCAATTCCTCCTTGTCCCAGTATATCGAATACAGTCCTATTCTGTCATGCTTTTTTAGAAACCTTTTCTTGACAAAATAAGCGCTAATTCGAGGCTCGATGTTCGAGGCTAATTCGAGGCTCGATGTTCGAGGCTCGAGGTTCGAATTGTGAATCCGATTCTGCGAATCGAAATTCGAATTGAATTCCTGGCATTAATCGTTTTGCGAACTTTGTTCGCCTTCGATTCGTGCATCGTGTCTCGTATATCATGCCTCGATATTCGTGCCTCGCACCTCGCACCTCGCACCTCGCACCTCGCGCCTCGCGCCTCGCACCTCGCACCTCGTGCCTCGTGCCTCGTGCCTCGTGCCTCGTGCCTCGCGCTTGCCTCGCGCATCGTGCATCGCGCATCGCGCTTGCCTCGCACATCACTTCTCGTGCTCGAGCATCGTGCCTCGCGCATCGTGCCTCGCGCCTCGCGCATCGCGCATCGCGCTTGCCTCGCCGCCAATTCTCAGTAATTTTGCTCCCAATTGGCGATATTTCTCTTCCAGATTTTCGTACCCTCGGTCAATGTAGTCTACTTTTTCGAGTACGGTTACCTCTTCAGCTGCCAAGGCTGCAAGGAAGAGCGCCGCCCCAGCCCGAAGGTCTGTCGCCTCCACGAAGGCCCCTTCAAGCGTCTCAACCCCACGAATAATGGACGTCCTTCCCTCAACCGTGATTTGCGCCCCCATACGGCGTAACTCATCCACATGCTGAAAGCGGTTTTCAAAGATTGTTTCCGTTATGATGCTTGTTCCTTCCACGCAGGAGAGCATAGCCATAAACTGTGGTTGCATATCTGTCGGAAATCCCGGGTATGGCATTGTCTTAAGGTCCACGCCCTGAATTCTTCCCCACTGTTGAACACGAACAGAATCATCCAGAAGGGTTACACGCGCTCCTGCCTGACGTATTTTAGCAATAACCGGTTCCAAGTGTTCCGGTACAACATTCTCAACCACCACATCCCCTTCAGTCATGACTGCCGCAATCATATGTGTACCGGCTTCTATTCGATCCGGTATGACTGTATGTTCTGCGGGATGGAGCTTTTCGACCCCGTCAATCCTAAGTACATCCATGCCCGCACCACGTACTTTTGCTCCCATCTTATTCAAAAGATTTTGCAAATCCACAATTTCCGGTTCGCGAGCCGCATTGCGTAGCACGGTAATTCCTTTAGCTAAAACAGCTGCCATCATAATGTTTTCCGTGGCCCCTACACTCGGAACATCCAGGTAGACATCGGCGCCCTGTAAATGATCTGTCCAAGCTTCAATATATCCATGTTTTTCCTTAACCTTAACCCCTAATAGTTGAAGCCCCTTAATGTGTTGATCCATTGGGCGGGAACCAATGGCGCACCCTCCCGGTCTGGATATCCTTACCCGTCCATGCCGGGCTAATAACGGACCTAAAATAAGATTGGAAGCACGCATTTGCCGCATAAGTCCTTCATCGACCTCACAGGACTCCAGCCCTCCAGCATTGATATGCATCGCCTGATTTTGGCGCACAACCCCACAGCCGAGGCGCTTAAGTACCTCAATCATATGCCTGATATCAGCTAACTCCGGGATTCCTAACAAGGTGGATGTCCCTTCAGCCAGTATGGTTGCAGCTAATAAGGGAAGTGAAGAGTTCTTCGCTCCGCTAACCC
>JBAQLX010000465.1:0-4612 GCA_049302315.1 Desulfosporosinus sp. | reverse complement strand
GAAATAATTGGAAAACCAATTTTTGGGGGATAAATATACTCAAGAGTTATAAATCGCAAATTAAGATCATAATTAAACTAATAAATCTGATTATGATGATTATTAGGAGATTGTGGCAATAATATATCTAAAAAACTAATGCATAAGTACACATTATGTATTAGAATAGAGACATGAAGTATGAAAGGATGAGGGTAATGAATTCTAAGACCGTTTCTATTTTAGGCGATGAGGCCAAAGATTTGTTGGAACACAAATGTATGACTATTCCCAAAGAGCTTCTTCATCTTCCAGGAGCCGATTTTATCGACCGGATAGTTAGTATGACAGACCGATCGAATAATGTCTTGAGGAATTTGGCGACGCTTTTTAATCATGGACGCTTAGCCGGCACAGGATATCTTTCCATATTACCTGTAGACCAAGGGATAGAACACTCCGGAGCTGCTTCTTTTGCGCCGAACCCTATCTACTTCGATCCGGAGAACATAGTCAAACTTGCCATTGAAGGTGGGTGTAACGCGGTCACTTCAACTTTAGGAGTGTTAGGAGCGGTATCACGCAAATATGTTCATAAAATCCCGTTCATTCTAAAAATTAATCATAATGAACTTCTTACCTATCCTAATTCCTTTGACCAAAGGCTATTTGCATCCGTTGAGCAGGGTTTCCAATTGGGGGCATTGGGAATAGGTGCGACAATATATTATGGCTCTCCAGAGTCAAGCCGACAAATTGAAGAAATCAGCGCCGCCTTTAAACGTGCGCACGAACTGGGCATGTTTACGGTGCTTTGGTGTTATTTGCGTAATGATGGGTTTAAAAAGGACGGAATTAGCTATGATGCCTCAGCCGACTTGACGGGGCAAGCCAACCATTTAGGCGTTACGATCGAAGCAGATATTATTAAACAAAAACAGGCGACCAATAACGGAGGGTACCTTGCTTTAGGATTTGGCAAGACAAGTAAGCTGGTTTACTCTCAATTGACGACTGACCATCCGATCGATTTAACTCGCTATCAAGTTGCCAACTGCTTTATGGGGAGAGCAGGACTGATTAATTCTGGCGGCCCTTCAGAAGAAAATGATTTACAACAGGCTGTGAAAACTGCTTTGATTAATAAAAGAGCCGGTGGTATGGGAGTGATATGTGGCAGAAAAGCATTCCAGAAACCCATGGAAGAGGGCATTGAAATAATTAATGCGATCCAGGATGTCTACCTTGATGAAGGGATTACCATAGCTTAACGAGGATTATTGACAGCGTTCATAAATAAGGGGATGTACCGAAGCTTATAGTTTTGGCACATCCCTTTTGAACTTTATCTTCTTTAGAGGATGAAGTAGAATATAGAGAACAGCTCCAAAACAACCAGGAATATGAGGGAAGGCAATGTATCCAACAAATCTAAACTATCAAATGCCGGCAGAATGGGTCAAGCACGCGCGTACCTTTATTTCTTGGCCGGTTCAGTCGTCTATGTGCTATCCGGAGGACTATGACGTGGTTTGCCTTGGCTATGCCGAAATTATCCAGGCTATTGTTGAATTTGAACCTGTGACGGTTGTTGCGAATCCCGCTGATTCGGAAAAGCTCTCGCGATTATTCCAGAATGATCGGATGGAAATTCTTTTCATTGATCATAATGATGCCTGGCTGCGGGATAATGGGCCGACGTTTCTGAGCCATGCTACAGGGGAAGGGGCAGGGGTCAATTGGCAGTTTAATGCCTGGGGTAGAAAATATGCGCCGTGGGATTTAGATGATCAGGTTGCTCCTAAAATCCTGAACTCTGTCGGGTTGAGACGTTTTGATGCTCCTCTTGTGATGGAAGGGGGTTCTTTTCATGTGGACGGAGAGGGGACGCTGCTGACCACAGAGCAGTGTCTCCTTAATGTCAATCGAAACCCGGAACTAACAAGAGAACAGATTGAAGCGGAATTAAAGAAATTCCTGGATGTACGCAAAGTAGTCTGGCTGAGAAACGGATTAGACGGGGACGAGACGGACGGCCATATTGACAATATCGCCTGCTTTGCGGCGCCTGGTAAAATTCTGATTCAGATTTGTGACGATCCTAAGGACGAAAATTACATGATCACTCAAGAAAACTTAAAGATCCTAGGCAAGGAAACCGATGCCCTGGGAAGAGAATTCGAACTAATCCCTATCCAACAGCCTCCGAAATTGTGCGATCCGGAGACTGATACGCGCTATACCTTGAGTTATCTGAACTTTTATTTTGTCAATGGGGGACTGATTTTGCCCGTTTTTGGAGGGTTTGCCGCAGAAACCGACCGTTTAGCTGTGCAGGTGTTGGGTAAACTCTTCCCCAAAAGACGGATTCGCACGGTTAATGGCATGGCGCTTATCCGGGAGGGAGGCAATGTGCATTGTATAACTCAACAGTTGCCGGAGGGTGTTGGATGAGAAAGGTAAAAGTGGCTGCTACGCAGATGAGCTGTTCGGGAAGCATCGCTGAAAACATTGGAAAAGCGGACGTACTGGTTCGGGAAGCAGCAAAGTTGGGCGCTCAAATTATTTTGCTCCAGGAACTGTTTGAGACCCCGTATTTCTGTCAAAAGGAAAAAGCCGCCTATTATGTCTATGCGACGGAATTAGAACAGAATAAAGCTGTTCAGCATTTTAAACAAGTAGCAAAAGAGCTTCAGGTGGTGCTGCCGATCAGCTTCTATGAGAAAAAAAACCAGGCCCGCTATAATTCTCTAGCCGTCATTGATGCCAATGGCGATGTGCTGGGGAAATATCGCAAGAGTCATATCCCGGATGGTCCGGGTTATGAAGAAAAATTCTACTTTAATCCAGGAGACACGGGTTTTAAGGTCTGGGATACCCGCTACGCTAAAATTGGGGTCGGGGTCTGCTGGGATCAATGGTATCCTGAAGCAGCGCGATGTATGGCCTTAATGGGTGCGGAGCTGCTTTTTTATCCGACGGCTATCGGCTCTGAGCCCCAAGATGGGTCCATCGATTCCAAGGCTCATTGGCAGACCTGTATGCTCGGGCATGCCGCGGCGAATCTGATTCCGGTGGTGACCTCAAACCGGATTGGGGTTGAGGAGGACGAAGATTCCAGGATCACCTTCTATGGTTCTTCCTTCATTGCCGGGCCGCAAGGGAACAAGGTGGCCGAAGCTAGCCGGACAGAAGAAACGGTCCTGGTTGCTGAATTTGATTTGGAGCAGCTTGAGACCAAGAAGCTGGAGTGGGGAATCTTCAGGGATCGTCGGCCTGACTTATACGGCCTAATCTCATCCTATGATGGGGAGCTAACCGTTAAGAGGACTCAATGATTAGATATGGAAGATGGCATATATAGTTAGCCATCTCGAATTCGCATAAAGAAATGCACTCAATAGAGTGCATTTCCCGTCTTAATATAAATCAAAAAGTTCTCTCAGTTCCTGTTCGGATAATTTGGAGAGCAAGGTTTCCCCCGATTGAATGACCGAATCAATCAGCGATTTTTTCTTAGCTTGCAAAGCATTAATTTTTTCTTCGACCGTTCCTTGGGCAATGAGTTTGATCACCTGTACGGCGTTTTTTTGGCCGATGCGGTGTGCACGGTCAGTGGCTTGATCTTCCACAGCGGGGTTCCACCAGGGGTCGTAGTGAATGACCATATCTGCTCCGGTTAGATTTAAGCCTGTGCCACCTGCTTTTAAAGAGATCAGAAACACTTTTCCAATCCCTTCATTGAAGGAATTGGCCATTTTTAAGCGTTCTATAGCTTTGGTGGAACCCGAAAGATAGAAATGCTCAATACGCTCTGCGCACAGATAGTTTTGGATGATGTCCAGCATCGTCGTAAACTGGGAGAAAAGCAGAATCCGGTGACCGCTATCGAGAGCATTTGTGAGGATTTCCTGGAAAAGCAGCATTTTGCCACTCTCCCCGGTATAATTTTCCAAAAATAAGGCCGGATGACAGCAGATTTGTCTAAGTCTAGTCAGAGCAGCTAGGATTTTCATGTGGCTTTTGTCATAACCTACGGTTACAATTTCCTGGGCTATTTTCCCTTTCGCCTCCTGTAAATAGGCTAAGTATATTTTTTTCTGGTCTTCAGTCAAGGGAGCACTAAGTAGGGTTTCAATCTTGTCGGGTAGCTCTTTTAGGACATCTTTCTTCAGGCGTCGTAAAATGAAGGGGCTGGTATGGCGACTTAATTCCGCAAGAGGTTTAGAGTCCTCGCCTTTAATAATCGGTATTTCGTATTTCTTGCGGAACCCCTGGTGGGAGAGGAGATAGCCTGGCATTATGAAATTAAAAAGGGACCAAAGTTCGGAAAGCGAGTTTTCGATCGGCGTTCCCGTCAGTGCAAAATAACCCTTGGCTTGAATCTGCTGGACAGATTTTGCGTTTAGGGTTTGCGGGTTTTTAGTGTGTTGAGCCTCGTCCAGGAAACAGTAGGAAAACTTAAAGTTGGCAAACCTATCGATGTCCCGCCGCAGTATAGGGTAGGAAGTGACCACCAGGTCCCATTGTTCTTCCATATCGGATAATTGGGTATGTCGTTCCTGGGGGGCGCCTTCTACAACCAGAACTTGTATGGTGGGGGTGAATTTCCTGGCTTCCTCTTGCCAGATAT
>JBAQLX010000464.1:0-2950 GCA_049302315.1 Desulfosporosinus sp. | reverse complement strand
ACTTAGCCATACGTACTGAGGATACTGGTAGATTCTGGCTTCCAATAGTTTTGAGTACGGGCTGGCATAGTATTCCCACCCTTATCCGTCCTTTCTTGCCAGCAAATTATAAATTTCCTTGACTAATTAAACGGAAGAGATCGTCAAGATTGCCCGCGTAATCAGTCTGCTCCTCCTCTGAGCCTATTGATCCTACGAAAAACATCTTCATCCCCAGTTCTCGACAGATTATGTCTCGTGTCTGCCCACTGACTAATAAGCAACTATCAGGTTTAACGCCGAGACTTTCCGCAACTTCTCTAAAAAATCCGAGATGGGGTTTAAAAAAATGGAAATTATCCAAGGCCGGAATGACCTTAAAATGTTCAGCTGTAAGCCCCGCCCAGCGAACATGTTCCCGCATGGCACTTAATGGCAGCACCGGATTCGAGGCAGCAGCGGTTAAAAACCCCTGTTGAATGGCATACTCAACCACTTTAACTCCTTGAGGAATGGCCTGAACCAGACAGCGTAATGCGGGAAAATCGGATTCATAAAATTCCTCGAAGATCGGCCGCAGGGTGAGGAAGGAATGCCCCGTAGCTTTACTAAAGTCGTCATAAAACGTCTGCATATTTGTCTGCTCGGGTTTAGGGTCACTTTGCGAAGTTTTCAACGATCTTATTAGTTGTTTGGAAAACTTATCTGGTGAAAGAAGATGCGCAAAGCGAGGTGCCAGGATTCCTAGATAATTGCGCATGAAATCAGTCATATCGACATTTATCAGCGTTCCCTCAAGGTCAAAGAGAATGGCTTGGATCAAGGTTGTCTCCTCCTAATTGAGGTCTTAAACACAGAACTATTGATTGTTCCGGTCCTGTTTTATATTATTCTCCTTTTCCTTACGATTTCCTCCTGGTGTTTGAGAAGTTCTTCTCCCCTCCCTTGCCTACACCCTTTCCCCTTTCTTCCTTATGCAATTTCGGTCCCTTTCGCGCACACTAACTTTGATTTCAAATTGTAAATATTGAGACAAACTATTTGCGATTTTTCTCCTATAAATTGCACATTGATTTTCGACACATTTTGCGTTAATGTATAAATAAGTAAAGTCTAGTCGTTCAATCTTCTAGGCCTTGCGCAAAGAGGATTTCCGGAAGCGGAAATCCTCAATAATCTCTGGTAAAGTGAATAATTCACTGAACTTTTTTAAGATTACGCAAATAACTTGCAAATTTAGATCATTAGACTATAATAAATGCTAGTTGGGGGTATAGCTCAGCTGGGAGCGTGGAGTGGTCAATTTTCTGCCCGGCCTGCGTAAAAAAATAATAGTGTCTTAGATGGGGAATTAGCTCAGCTGGGAGAGCGCTGCGTTCGCAATGCAGAGGTCAGGGGTTCGAACCCCCTATTCTCCACCATCCGCCAAGCCGGAAGCCATGCGTAATGCTGGCTTCTTTCTTTTTTGCGGCGACTTTTTAACCTCGTGCGGCAAGATAAAGCCGCTGATACTCCGCGAAGCTGATAGAGAGCTCAAGCCGCACTTCGTAGTTCCTGCCGACGTAGACCTTTTTGATGATCTGCCGTAGGATCATCTTTCGAGCCTCGATGCTGCTCCCCTCGTACATATCCGCCCATGTCAGGATGCGGCTGTACTCGGAGCGGATGCTGTCAGCCATCCCTTTGCAGTCGTCAACCTCCGTCTGCGCTTCGGCAATTTCTCCTTCAATCTTGTCAATTGCGGATTTGGTTTCGGATATCGGCTCGTTGAGAAGTTCGCCGCTCCAATTGCTCGTGCCCTGGATGACCTTGTATACTTCGCTTTTATCGCTCTCAAGTTCTTTGATCTTTGCGGCGTGAAAAGCCTTGAGATTTGCCAGCGTCGACGTGGCTTCCGCCGTTTTGCGCTCCGCTTGTCCGGCCATCAGCTTGGCTTCGGGTATGGACTTTATATTCTTAAAGAGGCGAAGCCCCATCTTTTCGACTAATCCGTCCAGTTTCTCGGCCGAGTAGCCGCTCTGCCCATCGCAGTCCTGCGGATGGCGAACCTTGTTGTGACAGCCGTAACGGATTTTCAATTCCCGCCTGCCGTCGCCGCCGTAGCGTTTGCCGCTGCTGTCCCTCGATGGTACTCCACACCTCGATGCCGTTTCGGACGAACCATTCCACCACGAAGGGCGTTTCATCCTCGCGCCGCCCCAACCTGTCGCACATATAGACGAGGAGAATATCAAACTTCCCCTGAGCGGCGTCCTGCTGGATTTCCTGTATGGCGTCGCGGTCTTTCGCTGAGACCTTGCAGCCGTCCACTACGTTTTCCATCAGCGAAATCGGCTTCCAGTGGTCAATTCCTTTCATCGCGTCTCTCCTTTTCATCACATTTTCTGTCCCATTTCCTGCTCCTGCTCGTTCTGGAGCTTGTGCCCCTGCGCCAGCTTTTTGAGCGCTTCGCGCCTTTTCAGCTTGCCGTCGGCAGGAGTGAAGGGCGTGAGCGGCGTGCTCATCAGCGTCGCGCCGTCGATGGTATCGAAGCGGTTTTGGTTTTTGATTTCGTTTGCGTTGTTCATGCGATACTCCTTTCTAACGATATATCTGAAGGTATCTTTTTGGATTCCTCCGTGATAGAATTTTAAAACAGAGGAAATTTTCTCTACATAGTGAAGCAATTTTTATGAATTTCAGAATTTTCGTTTCGGGAGGTGAAGACAAAGGATTATTACAAAAAGCTGAAGGCAATTGAGGAACATCCGCTATTCAAGGAATCCCTCGACGTGTCTGAGGCAGACCTGCTTGACCTAATTGATAAGGCGTTTGCATTGTCTTATGAGCTACGCGGCGATTTCCCCGAAGCGTATTTCTTTACCGCTTGTTGCCGTAAAGCCCCTAGCTTCAGCTATGGGGATATAAGGCAAATCCAAAGATCTCATTGTATTATATACGCTACTGTGGGATAATATTTGTATGGCTATAA
>JBAQLX010000463.1:0-3519 GCA_049302315.1 Desulfosporosinus sp. | reverse complement strand
GGATTATGTCTTCTCCCATATATGGATTTAAGGTTTCCCCTAAAAGTGCCAAAGTATTTTGGGGATTGCCCAAACTCGACTCACAAATCGCTTCTATCGTGGTTGCCAGTCTTAAAACATCTACTTCATCAGACTCAGAACGTATTCTCTGACACAGAAGGATTATCTGTTGAATAACCTGGTGCTGTCGTTCTTTACTCTCTACTAAATTGTGATGGTTTAATAACAGTACACTCATTTGCAGTAGAAGCGGAAAACAAGAATAATATTTCTTAATAATTTCTTCACACTCTCGGAAAACATCTTCAAAAGGCTTTGATGCAAAAGCTTTTGCTAATTTTAAGTAAATCTTTTTGATATCCTCTTTATTCATTTGAGGCGTATATCCCAGCAATGTGTCGAGACTGATATTAAAATACGTGGCAAGTTCAGGTAAAAAAACGATATCTGGATAACTTTGACCTGTTTCCCACTTGGATACAGACGCTTTGGAAATACCAATATAGGCAGCTAATTCTTCTTGAGTTATTCCTTTTTCTGTTCTTTTTTTTGCAATTATATTTCCGACATTGATAGCTTTCATAATCTCCACCTCCAAATCTAATTATAGGAACAGTATGGTTTTATGACAATGGATTTATTGTTGATTTAAGTTGATAAAATCAACCAGATAGATACTTCGAGACAAAAAATGAACACCTGAAATTCAGGTGGTAGGATGGTGCGGTCTGTACGATATGTCGCAGAACTTAGGTTAATCTCCGAAATCGTATAAATACCCGAAGGTATTTTCGGAGATTAACCCTTTAGATACAACAAAAATCATTCTCCACTAATGATAAATACCTTTAGATACCTGTTTCCTTGAAAAGGTCAAGGGAAAAATGCGTAAAATCAGGGAGAATAAGGTCTGCTTGGCTTAGGTTTTGAACTGTTGCAGCGGCAGGATTAGGAACGCCGATACACCATAGCCCTGCTGATTTGGCAGATTGAACCCCTATTTCAGCGTCTTCAAAAACTACCCCTTCGAGCGGAGAGATCTTTAATCGTTCTGCGGTTAGACGGTACGGTTCGGGGTTCGGTTTGCCATGCTGAACGTCTTCACCACAAATCGTTATATCAAAGGCATCCAAAAGGCCTATACGTTTGATAACTATTTCAACCCTGGGGCGGGATCCTGAAGAGGTTAAGGCTAAGAGGTAACCGTGCGTCTGTAAAGAATTAATGGCTTCAAGGACACCGGGCATGGGCTGGATTTCTTCTTCATTCATCTTGTCGGCAAAAAGAGCTTGCTTTCTTTGAATCATCTCTGGTAAAGAAACAGTGATTTTTAATTCCTGCTTAATTCGTCCTAAAATATCATTTTCTCGAAGCCCGGAGGAGTTAAACCGGAGGTCTTCGGAAAGAGCATCAAAAGAATGACCATAATCCAGACAGATTTGACGTTCCGCAGCTTTATGGATTTTTTCTAAGTCAATAATAAGTTCATCCAGATCAAAAATAGCCGCTCGGATCATGTATTCAGGGTCTCCTTTCAATATCACACGGGATAACTTGAGTATGTTGAAAGTGTACCATCGACTAATCAAAAACGCGAGGAATTGAACCTCGCAATATGATATTATGAGATATATTATAAGAGTGGAGTCTTAAAATTCGGCATCCTGGATGAAGGGGAATGTGGTGGATGGAAGCGTTTTGTATTAACCCGCAGGGTATAGAAATAGTTCGGGAAAGTGAGCCGCAATCTGAAGCAGAGGCAGGGTTCAAGCTTTTTGTCCTAGGCCCCGAAGAATGGGAGCAGGTTCCACTTTTATGGCCAGATCACCTTGAACAACAAGCGGATTGGATTGAACACTTACGGGAGATAGACGCTGTCGATGTGCGCGAAATGGTTAAAGAAGGCGCTTCAGTTTATCACCCCCGATTTGAGCGCTTGAGCCAGGATGTGCATTTTATGTGTTTCCGTGATCTTGATGAACAACAGAATGAGCGTCCGGTCCGTTTCTTTCTAACCTCCAATGTTTTTGTTTTGTTAGGCTGGAATGGGTTTAACCAGGAACTTCTGAGCGAATGGGCTGGGCGCGGTATTCTGACAAATCCCTTGGAGTTGGCCTGCGCGTTGGGGTTGAGAGTATTGCGCCACCATCAAAAACGACTGGAAAGCATTGAGGATCAAATGGACGTTATCGAAGAGGAGATTCTTACGGCCACGCGTGCCTGGCAGCTTAACCGGATTATCTCTTTGCACCGCCAAATACTGGGGTTAAAACGATCCTTAAATGCCCATCAAAGTGTTTTTGGGCGCTTGAAAAATATTGAGAAACCGGAGTATGGAGATCTTCAAGAAGAATTAATCTTTGAGATGCAGCATGTAATCAATAATGCTCACCAAACACATGAAATGATTGAAAGTTTAAGAGAAGCATATCAGGCGGCAGTCGACAATCGGGCGAATGATATTATGAAAGTACTGACCTTGGTAGCAACCATTATCTTACCAGTTACTTTGCTGACCGGTTTCTTTGGCATGAATTTTGAGATTATGCCATTAATTCACCAACCCTATGGTATCTTAGTGTTTTATGGGTTATCGTTCCTCATCTTCCTGGTAGTTATGATTTTTTTTCGGAAGAATAAGTGGCTGCAATAATAGATGCTCTTGTCTTTTTGATTTAACAGTTATAAAATATATGAGGTTGTTATAAGGAGGATTTTTTTGGAGGGTGTACATTGGAGAAGCTATTGGAAAAGTTAAAAGAGTATTTACAAATGGAAACAGAAATCCCTTTTGAGGAGTTTGCGGAGTATTATCGCAAACTGATTTCAGAACTGAACCAAACGTTTAACGATCTTGATAAGGACGCTCGCATTAAAGCGCTCTATATTTGTTCGATTGTCCAATCCAACGCTGATGCCAGAGTAAAAGAGAGTAAAGCAACTGCCAAAGCGTTTAAAAAGATAAGCGCTAAATGTGGTTTTTGGAGAGATGCAATTAAGTTCCATCTGGGAAAAGACGGGATGTCTTCGCAGGAGATTGAACAAGCAATGGAAGAAATTAACACCAGCATCTAAGCAGCTCCATTTTCATTGAATTAGGACAGGCAGAGGATGGTATTTTTTAATAAAATCCTGATGATAAGGAATTTGAGGATGTAGCTATGGATATCATTTTGGCTCATCGCCAACTCGATTTTGATGCTCTGGCGTCGATGGTGGCCGCCCAAAAAATTTACCCGAACAGCGTGTTGGTCATGGACGGAAAATCGAACGTCTATGTTCAAGATTTTTTGGCGCTATCCAGGGATCAATTGCGGTTCCACAAAGCTCAGGATATTAACGTGGACGAAGTTTTTCGGATTATCCTTGTAGATACCCATGAACTGCGTCGTGCGGGCTTGCTGGGCGAAAAGTTGGCTAAGCTCCCTGATGTTCAGGTGGAAATTTATGACCATCATCCCTATTCTGGAGAACTCAAACCGGGTATGGTTATTGAAACGGTTGGAGCGTGCGCAACAA
>JBAQLX010000462.1:0-2206 GCA_049302315.1 Desulfosporosinus sp. | reverse complement strand
TTCTTTCCTTCCCATACGGTTATCCTACGAGATTCACTTTTTCGGCTGCGGTTCATGCGCTCCTCCATACCATGCGTTGTATGGTATTAGCGTAGCACCAATTGCAACACTATGCAAATAATGATCTTAAAATTAATAAACATTCGATTGCTTCCATTTCAGATTTAAGGTACGCTATGTTAATGGACTCAGATTTACTGGTTTGGACTCTAGAGGTTAATCGCGACGGGAAATTTATTACCATATGTATTAACGTGTGAAGAGTCAGGACGCTTACGTAAGATTTGGTGCTTATTGGTAAAGTAGATAAATGAAAGTGATTGTGTGTTACTGGAACAACCGGAATGTTAGTACGACAAGTATGTTCAGTTTACCATGTGTTGTGAAATTTCCTACGGGATAAAAAGTTCTAGTCGGCACCACCTTATCGAATGTTGCGCCGAAACTGGAGATAGAACGGTGAGGTATACACAGAGAGCCATTCATAGGCCATTGGAGGACGCACTTCATGCTATTGCATATTTAGCCTCGTTATTGGGTGTCTGGAAACAGACAAAGTGCAGATGACGTTGTATTTAACTTTTCGGAAGTCCTCGACCAAAAAAACCAATTACAGCGAACTTTAGTTGTCGACATGTGTCGGTGACTATTTAGGAAGGTGAATATGGGTTCAATAGTTTCACAAGTTAGAATAAAGTGGGTTGTAGTGGTAATAATTATATTTTCTTTGGTTGAGACAATATATATTATCTCCGTTTCCAAACAGCGACACTTTTTCAGTTGCCACTCAGAAGAAGTTTGATGTACCTATTAATACTGACTTTGAACTTCAAGGGAAAAATCAATGTGCAGCGTATTCTACTGCTTTTGTTTTAAGAAACTTAGGTATACAAGCTAAAGGCATTGAAGTTTATGCTGGAATCCCTTTCAAAATCCCAGTTTCGGGTTATGTTTTGCCTAAGGGAGTAATTTCATATCTTCAGTCCCAAGGGCTAAACCCAAAAATTTATAGAGGGGATATGTCTTCACTTAAGGCAAGACTAATCATAACAAAGGATCCGGTTATTGTATTGGTTGGAAATGGTCTCTTTTGGCAGCATTACATGTCATTAGTAGGGTTTGATGATGAAAAAAGTGAGCTATACTTCGTCGATTCAAACAAAGTGAATGATGAAAACGCAGAACTTCCAGGAAATAGAACTATGACAAATGACTACTTCTTAAAATGGTGGAATAATGGGCTACCCGTATTTAATCACGTCTATATAGCAGTCGTGGAAACGTAGTATCTAAACCAACACAATTTGTTTGAAACATCGGAGAAAAATTTCGGATAGTAACCAGATACGCAAACTCTCTCTTATGGATATACTTTAAGTGATCGTAGTCGAGGAGGTTATTTTTTTGTTAAAACGAGGAAAGAGTTTGGTCGTAGCTATCGTTGTGCTCATATTATTTTCATTGATATACGTAACCCAGAACTCTGGAATACAGCTAGTTACTAGTATTTAGATAGGAATTTGCTTTTTCCCCTTCTCAGTATATAGCTGGTAAAATTGTAACTCTATCCATTATTAGCCTAATATTACCTATGAAATTATAATTTATTACCCATGAAATTATAATTTGCATAAATAACGCCGTTACCATAGTAGATTTAAGTGAAATCTAATTTTACTATTGTAGCAGATGGAACTGACTGGTAGATCCTTATCTACAATATGGGCACATGAGTATAGACTATAAGGAAATCACGCTCCAACCGTGAAATAATCCTCATAGCCGGCTAATATCCAGGTCGTCAATATATTATTAAGTTTACAAACCTGCGGAATCAATCCTCATAAGGTGTCCATTGCGAATACTCATCTTCAAACGACATTGGTATGACATAATCACCAGAGAATTCATCAAAACTGAGCTGAGGAAGTTCCTCATAAGACACCTCTTGAGCTTTCACCCCGCGGCTACTTCTACTGCTCTCTTCATTCGCGCTGGAGAGCAGAACTTGCAGACAGGTATATTCTATATCAAGGGAAGAGATTATAGGAGGAGCATGATTCTTAGTTGCCCACAGATTCAGATGTATCAATATCTTCTTGACGATAGCCGGATCTTCGATAATGGATATAATTCGCATGTGGCCACTGCATTTAGGACAGAGTAATGGATCCGTATGATAAATCTTTTGAATCAGGCGAGCCCA
>JBAQLX010000461.1:0-2814 GCA_049302315.1 Desulfosporosinus sp. | reverse complement strand
ATCTCGTTGTTTATGATGCAGTGGATGAACCCAAAGAAGAATTTGCCAGTTGGGCGCCTTATTACCCCGCAATCCTGGAAAGAGCAGATCTCATTTTTTGCAGCAGCCGCAGTATTTATGACTATTTATCAAGCCGGCATCCTCAAGTATATTTAGTACCAAACGGTGTAGATTACGTCCATTTTTCGCCCACACCTAAGCAGCGTCCAACTGATCTTCCGTCAGGTAAACCCATCATCGGCTACAGTGGAGCAATCGCCCCCTGGGTCGATTGGGAATTGCTTAAGGTCGTGATCCAGGATAATCCAGAATTTAACTTTGTTTTTCTTGGGGCCCTTTTTCAACTCAATGAATTCCCCCTTAAATTTAAGAATGTTTTCTATTTAGGTCTGAAACCTTATCATCAACTCCCCGCTTATTTTCATCACTTAGATGTTGCGCTTATTCCCTTTCTGCAAACAGAAATGACTAAAGGGTGCAACCCCATCAAACTCTATGAATATTATGCTGCGGGAGTCCAGGTTCTCGGAACACCGCTTCCTGAACTGCTTACCATTCCTAAAATCAATCTGGAAAGTAACCCCCAATTATTTTCCCTGCGCCTACGTTATTTATTGGAAGAAAAAGATTTCAGCAAGGCTGAACGCATGGCATACGCCCATGCTAACGACTGGAGTGAACGGGCCGGTCGAATGCTTCAACAAATCTTTCTCAAGTCTGGGAGAAATGAAAAATAAGGTGTAACACCCTACTCGACAAGCGAATAATATACGTTGAAAGTCCTGCTCAGTGTCAACTCATTTATTGAATCAAAAAAAGGGGGGAATACACACATGCTATTTGAAACCCATGCTTGGGTAACACTCGACAACGCCGTCGCCATCTATAATGTTTACAGCGATGCGCTTGTCGCCACCATTCCCGTGGGGATTGCTCCGGCTTTCCCAAAACGCACGCCGGATGGCACAAAGGTTTTAGTCCCTAATTTTGGCAGCAACACCGTCTCTGTCTTATGTACTGCAACAAATCAAGTCCTGGCAACGATCCCGGTGGGTCTTGCACCTACATCAGTAGCGATTGACCCGACCAGCACAACTGCATATGTTACAAACTCAGGAAGCGGAACTGTTTCCGTCATTAGCATTCCGACCCACACAGTTGTCAGCGCCATTACCGTCGGCACAGGCCCTGTTGATGTCACTATTGCCCGTGATGGCAGCCGCGTATACGTTAGCAATGGCGACAGTAATTCAGTCTCTGTCGTCAACCCAATCACCAATACCGTCATCTCAACGATTGCGGTAGGTACTTCACCCAATGGTTTGGCAGTTAGTTTAGACAATACGAAACTCTTTGTTGTCAACAGCGGCAGCAACAACGTCAGTGTCCTTAATACCGCCACGGATGCCCTTTTAAGCCTAATTCCTGTCGGCTCTAATCCGCAAAAAATCGCAGCAAACCCCGTGAATCCAGTCTTTATGTATGTAACCAATTTTGGATCAAACAACGTTAGCGTGCTCTCTACAACTGGGCTTAATGTAATAACCAATGTTTCCGTAGGAATCAACCCTCGCGGCCTGGATGTCACCGGTGACGGCGCCCAAGTATGGGTTGCTAACGAAGGCGATAGCTCGCTTAGTATCATTAATACCCTTACCAACACCATTGCAGCTGCGCTTCCAACTTCCTTCCCACCTCGGGGCGTTACCGTAGGCAGAGTTGGATCTGCATTATCTCCCAGTGACCCCATTGATTTGACCGACCCTTATCAACTGGAAGAAGTAACAGAATCCGTTTGCATCATCGTTGAAAAAGTTTATGCCAGCTGTTTGCAAAGGGAATGCTTCCCTGCCTTTACTGTCACCTTGCCTGCAGGTGGTGTGCCTCCGTTTACCTTTATCAGCATGACCTTTGCTACTGGTGTGATTGTTCCCGGCAGTGTTGTAATTACTCCCATCCCAGCTCGTCCCAATTTCTCAAGAGTTCAGTTCACAATTCAGATCCCTTATACGTTAACCTTACGGGATTCCACCGGAGCAATATTTACAGTCACAGGTAACCTACCAGATATCCACAAAGATATCGTCATGTACTTCCCACCAACTCGACCGGAATTCGACTTCAACTTGCGCGTTGAAACAAGAACTGAAGTATTAATCAGCCCATTATTTACGATAACTTCGATTCAGCTGGCCATTGGCAGCTTCGTAATTAACAAATTAACCGGCTTAGTTCAACTCCTCGTTCCAGCTTTTGGATTCTGCCCAGAACCTCCACTTTGCGAAGAATTCCCCGATATTCCGGAAAATCCATGTCTCAATTTCTTTGACCCCACTCTCACCCCATTCCCAAGTGATTTCTTCCCACCGCAACTGGATACTTGCCAATAATCGTTGATCATGTGTTGTATTCACCCTCTAAGATAATAAGTTGTTGCCCTTCCAGAAAGAAAGGGCCGTCCATAACGGCCTTTTCTTTTCCCGCAGTTTGGATCACTTATTATGATGAAAAACAAAGGGAGTGATCGTCTTGGCTTTCCTAAGCAGAACCACCCTTACTCCACTTCTCCTAACTTATGACCACGAATCCATGTACCTGCACATCGATCCTCAGGGATGTGCTCTTTTCAGAGAAGACAACCCGGAACCCTCCTATCGGATTCAGGAACCGCTGCTTTTAGCACATGGCATCATGACCGATGCCCAAACTGTCCATCTTGTCGTCCTTAAAACAAGCGGCGAACTCTGTTATACTCTAATTTCTGGTCCCGCAACACCCCAGACAACGTTAATCGCCAAACTTGATGTCCGTGCC
>JBAQLX010000460.1:0-3740 GCA_049302315.1 Desulfosporosinus sp. | reverse complement strand
CCCTAGATATCAGTTCAATTGTGCTAAAGGGTTTTGTCAAATAATCATCTGCACCTAATTCCAGTCCGATAACCTTATCGATTTCCCGGCCTTTGGCGCTCAGAAAAACGATAGGGCCTGAATAAGTGTCCCTGATTTTTTTACATACTTCAATACCATCCATTCCCGGCATCATAATATCCAGCAGTACCAAATCCATCTGTTCCTTTTTCTGTATGACATCTATGACCCCTGTACCATTGTATGCTTTTATGACTTTAAAGCCTTCATCTTCCAGTGTATCAGCTATCAATTTCACAATTTCCTTGTCGTCATCAGCAATAAGAACTATGCTGTTTTCCATATACTACACCCCCTTGTATACTGGACATTAATTTCAGTGTATCATAAAGGCCATCATAACTGTTGGATATCAGGTAATTTTTACCCATAATATCCCAACACCAACTCTTTAATCTGCCAGATACATTCTGCTAATATATAGAACACAACTGTAATTCTTGCTCGTTTTTTAGATGCACATCATTAGAATAATCCATCTCAATGCCACTAGGCTTTCTTTTCTGAATTACGTTTTATGGTGTTATCCTTCTAAACACCCGATGTCATCTATAAAAACCCCTAAAAAATCGGGCCAAAAAATGCACTTTTCGACCCCGATTTTTGCCCTTTTTTTGCTTCAAAACCACTATATGTAGTGGTCAAAGTGCCTTATTTGTCCTTTCGACCACTACTCGTCATCATTATTATACACTCAACGTGGCACGAGTTGCCCCAAATGATGTCTTAAGTCAAGATTTGGTCCCTTATGTTTGTGGGAATATGTCAACGACCTTTTTTACGTTTTCAAGGTATGTGGGAACATTTCAATAGTTGTTATGTTCGCGGGAACATATCAATCATAATATGGATTCCTCACATAACCAGCCGGATAAACTTCAATACAGTCCTCAAGAGGTGGAAAATGCGAAAGAACATTATCTACAAAATCATAAAGATGATCAATATCGTCAAGAAATTCCTGTGAAGTTCCGATTTCCTTATACTGAAAAGAATGAATCGCATTTCTCTTTGACTGAACAGAATCGACCCACTTATAATCAAACGAAGTATTATCATCCCATAGCTTTCCTGTGCTGAAATTTTTCAAGTTTTCAAATTTAACACTTTCTGGTTCAGTTATATTTCCCTTTCTGTCCTTGAAAGGTGATGATCTCATATAATCATCGTAGTATACAGTATAGAAGAGTTTCAGCCAAGACTCAACCACAGCACCGAGGTTTGCACGCGCAAGAATCAGTTCTCCGGTCGTCATTGACGAGCCTTTATCAATCCATATTTTTAAAGTTTTTGTTAGTTCGCTTTGCCACTCAAGCATAGCATCGTCCAGCTTATCTGCAGCCGAATCTGGTGCTATCCCGCGAGCTTCTTTCCAGATGAGAGCAGTATTATTTGTAAGTATAACCAGCACATCATAACGATCTCTTTTAGCCATTAGTTTTCCTCGAGGAGCATTTCTTTGTTTTCATCAAAACGCCCTATAGCATCCAATGCTTTAATTCCATCTGGTGTCATGGTACCATCATCATTATCTGCGCTTGTCTCCACGCAAAAGTGTGCCACTCCACATCCTTTGCGGAACAACCACATCAAATTCCACTTTTTCTTACTTCTTTCTTCCTGAGTAATAACTGCATAAAACTCCTCTCCATCCATCGGGGATAGAGGAATCGCTGTAGCAACAGGAACTTTTGAATTAGCCATCTTATATCCTCCCATCTATTAACTCCATGTCTTTGTTTTAAGCAACTCTGCTATTCCCTGAGTTTCAGGCAGATGCTCTGTCTCTAAAACTTGTGATAAATCAAATACTCGTGTACCCATTGGTGCTCGAGGCGTTATCTTTCTAAAATCCGTTTCATAGAATTTTTCCACAAAGAAATATCTTTCACCGGTCATCACATATCCATAGTTTTTTCCATCTTCTAT
This sequence comes from Desulfosporosinus sp., assembly GCA_049302315.1. GTDB lineage: Bacteria > Bacillota > Desulfitobacteriia > Desulfitobacteriales > Desulfitobacteriaceae > Desulfosporosinus. The sequence goes on along the minus strand of JBAQLX010000460.1, from coordinate 1,751 downwards.
TGCCTTGAGTATTTGCTGCTTCCTATCGTCAGTAAGTTCGCCAAGTTCAGCTTTATACTCAATACCAGTTTCAGTAGTGACTGCAGTAATAATTGCTTTAATTTTTCCAACAGCCCTTACGCTTTTTTCTTTATACAACCCAAGATAGTCATGTGCACTAAATCCACGCTCAATATTGTCATAGTAAAGATTTTCACTAACATTAAAATTAAATGTGGTACCTGCCAGTTGCACTCTCATGCGCTTCCATGAATCCGAAACAATGATGAGCTTGTCGTTATAGCAGTAATTTTGGTAATCGTCCAAAACCTCCTGCATTTCATAATCCTTGTCATCAATAACATCCCGTATAGCATCTATAATCCCTTCGAAGGTAGTATTAACGTGCATTACCGGATATGTCTGTGTGGCGTTGTATTCCCTCAACTGCTCTTCGAATTCTTTTTTCTTTTCTGGATTCATCAACTCCGGTGCCAAAGTAATCATCACTTTATATTTTTCATCGCTGAAAGATTTCAAATGACGTAGCAGCTGATCCAAATAAAACCAGTCAGACATTTTTGTCTCAACAACAATTTTGAAGCTTTCCTGTGTGATAGTAGCATCTGGGATACTCTCGACACTTTTTTCCTGAAGATTGAAAACAATCTCTGGTTCAAAGGCATCCGAAAAGAACTCGGATTTCAAAAAGCGAAAGAACTTATCTGAAGAGTATGAATAAAGACGAGACAATAGTAACATCGTATTTGCTGTAGCAACATTTTCTTTCTCATGGTATCTTTGGAAATAATGTATCTTCATAATTGTTGGCCTCCATACCCCTTTTTCGCATTGCAAATAGTATTTTGAAATCTTCTTTGCATTTCTTCCTCTAAATCATTATCATAGTCCTTAGTGTGCTTATACATTGCATTAATGAAATCATCAAAGTAAGGCACCCCATCATACAGGCTTCTATTTTCAACAAAGAAATTATAGATTTCTCTGTAATAAACAATAGTATATTTTTCACCGCACGAAAACTTACTTAGGTCAATGCGATTGTAATTCGGTGAAAAAATAAAGCAGCTCGCAGTTTTCTTACGATACTCATCATCAGATGTAACAAATTGATAGTATTTTTTTAGCTGTGACTGTACTTGGTCACTGTAGATATCATGTCGGTCATCAATACCGTTGATGCTCGATTTGATTTTATTTTCTATTACAACGGCATTGTTTTTGTCAGAAATAAGCAGGTCAATGTTTCTCTTTTCTCTCTCAATGGTAAAATCTGTTTGTATCTCGACATGTAGAACATCGCTTGCAAAACGTGAAAAAGCACCTCTATGTATATTAAAAAAGTGAGCAAACATATTTGAAAAAGCGAGTTCATTGTCTTCCTGCCTGATTATTTTTAGGAAATTGAAATACGGATCTTTTTGAAGTTCCGGCAATTCAGAAATTGCTTGTGTCGTATTAGCATCTTCCCATAACTCTCTGTTCTCAATTATCTGATTCAAATCAGCGAAAGAATCCGGCTTTTCATTTTCGTTGTAGAATTCCCTTAATGTTTGTTTGCCAAATCCTTTATTAGTACGGATGAAATAAGTGTTGTCACCACTTACAGATGCATCATCTGTAATACTTGACAGTCAAAAGTTCTACTATAGAAATCGTCCATAAAAATCCACGCTATATCGGTAAAACACAGTTAAACAATCTCGAAGGAATCCCGTGAATTTTTAAAAGAGTGCAAGTGAACTAAGAAC